>CAYJBC010000111.1:0-1008 GCA_964368535.1 uncultured Muribaculaceae bacterium | reverse complement strand
GATCTGCCCAAATTGCAGTAATATCGCCAGAGCGACGAGGAGCAATTTTATAGTTTAATGTAAGGTTGTTAACCTTTTCAAAGCGTGTTATCAACTCAATGACAGAAACTCCAGTCCCCGTACCTATATTAAAAACCTCGTAATCAGATTTTGATTTTGCCTCTATCATTCGCTTTGCCGCCACAACGTGAGCTTTAGCTAGATCTACAACATCAATATAGTCCCTCACACACGATCCATCTGGGGTAGGGTAGTCATCTCCAAATACTGAAAGGCACTCCCTAATTCCTGCAGCCGTTTGTGTAATGTATGGCAGTAGATTCTGTGGTGTTCCCTGTGGTAACTCTCCGATCAATGCAGATGGATGCGCTCCGATTGGGTTGAAGTACCTCAGCGATATACCCTTCATATTAGGGTATGCTGTCATAGAATCTCTTAGTATATCCTCACACATTGTCTTAGTATTACCATAAGGCGATAGTGCAGGTTTGCGAGGGGTTAGTTCTGTGACGGGCTGTTTTTCTGGTTCACCATAAACTGTACAAGAGGATGAAAATAGTATATTCTCTCTACCATACTTACGCATCAGAGTGATAAGATTCATAAATGAGAGCAAGTTATTTGAGTAGTACTCCAGTGGCTTGTCCACAGACTCGCTAACAGCCTTTGACGCTGCAAAGTGTATAACCGAATTAAAGTTATATTTTTTGAATAACTCTTCAAACTTTTCGATATCACAACAGTCAATCTGTTCGAAGGCTACATCCACGCCTGTAATTTTGCGAACCCCTTCAACTGCCTCTATGGTCGAGTTCGATAAGTTGTCGACAATAATGACTTCAAATCCTGCCTCGATTAACTCAACTGCGGTATGCGATCCTATATATCCCGCACCCCCGGTTACTAATATGGACATCTTCATCTTCTTTATATTTTTCTATTTTTTTTGTTAGTTTAATGCAACTTAAATTTAGCCAGTAGTTTACTGACCAAAGGTAGTAAAAATGT
>CAYJBC010000110.1:0-1010 GCA_964368535.1 uncultured Muribaculaceae bacterium | reverse complement strand
TACCCCTTTGAGGTTGTTCTCCCTTGCCCCTTTGACTACTATATATTTATTCATAAAAAAATACCTTTGTGTTGTGACCGCAATCTCTCGTAATTGCACCCGTATGAGTGTTTTCTAACCTATCTATTCTCTATCTTTGCGAGGGATTAACTCCTTAATCATTCCATAGACCGTGTCAAAATCCCACTTTAGCAATCGTCTCAAAAATCCAATCTTCATCACCTCAGACTCCTTAAATCCAATCTTTTCATATAGCCTCTTTGCATCTGGATTACTGCTCACCACTTCAAGAGCCATCTTTGTATAGCCTCCTTGCGATGCCATCCCCTCAGCGTAACTAAGCAGCCTATTACCAATCCCTTTTCCTCTCTGCTCAGAGTCAACAGCGATGAACCCTAACTTTAGTGTGTCTTTTGCAGGCTTGTGCTCCAACATAGTAAAAAGCATTGACGCAAACAATCCTCGCCAGCACCCAATTGCAGAGCATATATCCTTTCGTGTGAGCATCTTGGGTGTTGTGGCTGTTGAGTATACAATTAACCCCATAAACTCGCCTTCTTCCTCAAAATATATTATTGGGGTTTGTTTGAAGATAAGGCGATAGACCTTAAAACGACTCTCTTTGCTTGGTATGAGGCAACAGAACTTCGAAGCAAAGGCACTATCAAATATCTCCTCTGCTTTGCCGTAAAACTCTAGTGGTAATAGTCTGTTGTGTATCATTATATCTATTTTTAGCTCTGCTTTCTTATCCTTACAATTATTATTATAGGCTCGCTCTCGCCCTCAAATGGCACTTCGTGGAAACCGTCCACCACAAAACCATTGCTGAAAGCGAGATTAAAAACCTCTTGCAATGGACGATGATAGTAGTTTTGCTCGACTGGTTGCCCCTCCACTGCGACACCCTTATAGGTTTGTGCGGTGAGGTAATCCGAATTTGGAGCGGTAAAGCAGGGGTGGTGCATTGAAAACACAAAGACACCCGAAGGCTTCAATAGCTCCGAAAG
>CAYJBC010000109.1:0-1023 GCA_964368535.1 uncultured Muribaculaceae bacterium | reverse complement strand
ATTTCAAGTCTTTCAGACAATACTCAAAGCAGATTCGATTTAATAGACATAGACTACAGATAGTTTTTAAAAGGAGGCACATATGAAAAAGCATGCTTATATACTGATTATTACCGCTTTGTTTGCTGTGGTTTCAATCTTTGCACTCAATATATACATAGACGATCAAAGCGATGTCGTTTCGACAAATGTCAATACTGTTTTCGGAGACATAAAACATGCTGAAGGAATCAGCATCAGAACAGACATAGTCTCTATATACAATCTTTACTGGGAAATTGTTCAAAATTTTGATGAAAATCTTTCGACTGAAGTTGATTTTGACATTAGACCATATGTAGACCGCGGACCACTTTACTATCAAGCTATCAACTACGAAAGTTCTTCTTTAACTAATTTTAATGATTTCAGCAGCGGTACGGGTTCGAGTTCCGGCATAGATCTTGAACAAGAAGACAGCCATTCCGGTACGCCTATGAAACATTTTATTGACATAGCCGAAAACACAAAAAATTCAGAAGAAAAAACAGAAATTGTGAATTTAGCAGATTATTACGAATATTTCCCTTTATACCTATACTATCTATCTGTAAACGAAGAAGAAGATGTATATGATATAGGTTATGATTCAACCGATTTTACAGATTTTTTCAAGATTCCAATAGATGAAAATCTGCAAATTGAATCGACTGTAAGAAAAGATCATACGGGCAAAGTTGTGTATATAAAAAACTCACCTAAAATAGATGAATCTTTAAATACTTTTAATCTACATACAGCAAATGGAATCTCTACAGCAGATACTTACACTAAAGATCACCTATATGTATACATGAAATCAAAAGGTATGAACGAATACGGGATTTTTTCAATACCTTTTAACAAATCAAACGGATATAGGATACATACTGATGAAGATGGCAACAGAATAGACTTGACAGCTCATTTTCCGGCTGAAGAAGGAGCATTTTTACTACATCAAACAGATGAAAACGCAGATGTGTTAGATCTAAAAGTCGATGA
>CAYJBC010000108.1:0-1045 GCA_964368535.1 uncultured Muribaculaceae bacterium | reverse complement strand
CATCATCCACCCCCCAAAGAGAGTGCGTATGCGCATCAACCATACCAGTCAATACACCCGACTTCATCAGATTTTTTTTAAATAAAGAGAACATAGTTGTTAGGAGTTAAAGAGTAAATCCTGCGCAGTGATAGGCGTATAAGGTCCATCCTTCGTCTCAAAAATAACAGTGTTAGCTTCAAGTACTTCATATCCATGCCATTGTCCTTTAGTAATATCTATACCATAAACGCCCTGCAAAGGATCAAGCACATAAGTCTCTGTTAAATTTTTATCATCATTATAAAAATCAACTCTCAGTTTCCCGCGCAGCACAATAATAGTCTCCGCAGCATGGTGGTGTCTATGAGGCGGCAGCAAGGTACCTAATTCTAACGCATTAAGCATGCGCTGCGATGGAGCCTTGAGATCGTCATGAAAGTTAAAGTTCATCCGCAACCTCTCCGAAGCCAAGGCCTGAGAGGAGACTCTATCGAGCAATTCTTTATCAATGAGCATGATTTTATTGGGGTTGAGAGTTGAGATATTTTTCGTGGAGGTGGTAATACTTTTTACGAATGACTAAATAGGCAAATGCCAGTATACAAAGTGAGACGCCACATATAAGCCAATTGTTCAAAGGTAGCAGGATGAGAGCAAAAGAAATAATTAATTGCAAGCCCATGTAGAGAGAAGCCACGAGTGTATGTGGCAATTTAAGCTCATTACATAAAAGCTGGTAAGTGTGTTTTCTGTGGGCTTTGCCTATGTTTTCTCTTAGTTTGAGGCGGTGAATGATTGTGAACACTGTATCAATGCCGTAAACACCAAGAAAGAGAATGTAGGTAAAATCGTGAGTTTGAATCATGAGCTTCGCCAATGCAAACATCACCACAAAGGCAATGCAAATAGAGCCCACATCTCCCGCAAAGCACTTTGCCTTTGCCTTAAAATTAAAGAGACAGAAAACCAGCAAGCTGATTGCCGCGACATATAAGAAATACGCATCAATGAAATGCATCTGAGAATTCACATAAATAAGCGGGATGATTACAGCTAAGGAATA
>CAYJBC010000107.1:0-1113 GCA_964368535.1 uncultured Muribaculaceae bacterium | reverse complement strand
GGAAATAATATTGAAAAAATAATTGAAAAAATTCATGAAGGATAATTATGAAAGGTATTTTAGTTATAAATAAAGAAAAAGATATGACTAGTAGGGATGTGGTTAATAAACTTAACCACATTTTTACTATGAAGAAAATAGGTCATACTGGTACTCTTGATCCTATGGCAACAGGTGTTTTAGTAGTATGTTTGGGTACATACACAAAATTAGTTGATTTAATAACTAGTTTAGATAAAGAGTATATAGCAAGTGTGAGGTTTGGTATAAATACAGATACGCTAGACATTACTGGTAATGTTTTAGAAGAAGAGAAGTTTGAGGTATCTAAAACAGATGTACAAAATATACTAAATAAGTATATTGGTTCTTATGAACAAGAAGTTCCTAAATATTCTTCAGTTAAAATAAATGGGAGAAAGTTATATGAATATGCTAGAAATAATGAAGATGTAATTTTACCTAAAAGAATGGTAAATATATATAATGCAGAGTTACTTGATTTTTATGTGAGTGGTTTTAAATTTAAGGTTAGTGTAAGTAAGGGAACATACATCAGATCATTTATAAGAGATATATGTAATGAACTTGGCGTTTTAGGAGTTATGGATAGTTTAATTAGAACTAAACAAGGGTTGTTTAAACTTGATGATTCATATACGCTTGAAGATGTAAAAAATGGTGATTATAAAATACTAAATGTTGAAAATGCTTTAAATATTAATGTGTTTGATATGAATGAAGATATTTATTTTAAAGTGAAAAATGGTTCGAAATTAACTTTAGAAGTAAGTAATGGATTATATTTAATGAAAAATAAAAGTGAAGAAATAGCTATATATGAATTTATTTCTAATCAAGGAAAAATAAAAGTCATGCTTTAGGTGGTAGAAATAGAGATTCGTTTGTGTTATAATGAATATGTAGGAAGAAATTCCATACAATAAAAAAGGAAGTACTTAAAGTCGTGTTTAAGTACTTGCCACTGTTTGCTAGTACTTAATTCTACGGAATTAAGTACTTTTTATTTAGACTAATACTAATATAATTAGTAGAAGAAACATAATATCAAGCCTCCTTTCTAAGATGAACTTGAAAAATGGAGGCAAATAC
>CAYJBC010000106.1:656-1194 GCA_964368535.1 uncultured Muribaculaceae bacterium | reverse complement strand
A
Source organism: uncultured Muribaculaceae bacterium (assembly GCA_964368535.1). Taxonomy (GTDB): domain Bacteria; phylum Bacillota_I; class Bacilli_A; order RF39; family UBA660; genus CAKOSP01. The sequence continues at coordinate 1,193 of CAYJBC010000106.1, read as the reverse complement.
AGTGCCTCATATGTAACCATCCTACCACCTCCCTTTTACGGAAGCGTACCGCTGTTCGTATAATAATTCCTTACAATCATTATACCATTAAATCATCAGCTTTTCAATCAATTTCTTCATAAAATTCGAACTTTTGTTCGACAAATTTCGGCAATTACATATTTATCTAGCAATTCATATCAAATGATTCCATGCATACAAACGACCTCTATCACCTGTTCCGTCTATCGTATCACAGTAATCGTTGAATTCTTGTGTTTGCATCTATTTAGTAAAATCACATTTGTCTTAAATTTTGATGGTTTCGCGTATACTCAACAAACTAAATCTCCAACTTAAGTTCCCCGATACTACCATCTTTCGCCCATTCAATAGCTTTCTCATAAACTTCATTGGTATAATATTTGACACTGCTGTAATTTATTTTGTCTGCTTCAAATTCAAAACCCATCCATAAAGCTGCTCAATTTCACTCGCACTTATGTCAATAGGATTATTCTTCAATCGCTGAGTATTCACTGATTTTGATAATAAATG
>CAYJBC010000106.1:0-646 GCA_964368535.1 uncultured Muribaculaceae bacterium | reverse complement strand
AGCCCAAGACGCTTAGTACAATCTATTATCCTGTCCGCAACTCCATACATGCTTTTTTCACCAAAAACCTCGCAAATAATATTAAAATTTTCTTGCAATGACTTTTTCACAGTATCTTCTTCCGATTCTACCTTTTCTCCCATCAACTTCATCACATAAGGCAAACAAAGAGCCACCGCATGTCCATGAGAAATACCAAACATCGAACTTAGTTTGTAACTCATTGCGTGCGCAGCCGTAGTTTTGGATATATTTATCGCCTTACCGCTCAAGTTTGCAGCTTTGAGAATAATATTATTCTTAGATAAATCGCCTGTGATATATGATTCCATATTGTCAACAATATATTTCAATCCTTTGGTAGCATATTCTTTCGAAGCTTCTTTAGCTCCTTTTGCCCATATCGACTCTATACACTGTGCCAGTGCATCCATCATAGAGCTTTTCTTATGATAATCAGGCAAATTTTCTATCAACTCAGGCACTAAACAAGCCATATCTGGCAATAAGCTGTCATGTTCTATAGACATTTTTTCATCATTCACATACAATACTGCAAACTTAGTAGATTCGCTTCCTGTTCCTGCGGTTGTTGGTATAGCAATAATCTTTAGAGGCGAAAATTCTATATTTCCACTTAAAAAAT
>CAYJBC010000105.1:0-1210 GCA_964368535.1 uncultured Muribaculaceae bacterium | reverse complement strand
AAAACAAATGCAGACATAAGTGGATTTGATGTAACAACATATGAAGGATTAATTGTAGTGAAAGAATTACAATCAATAACAACAACAAGTGAAATAACGCAAAACTGGACAGCAACGATAACATTTATAAATCTAAACTCTGATCAAACAGCTAATGAAGGAAAAACATTCGATTCAGAATTTATTTTAAGACAAGGCGAAGTATTTAATTTAAAAGACCAAATATTAGTCAATAATAATGGCAAAACAGCAATTGAAGGATATGCTGAACCTGATTTTTCACAGGTAGCAACAAATGATCAAGGAATGTTTGCGACAACTGATGATTATGGAACATCTTATTACTTTAGAGGTGCAGTAGCTGATAACTGGGTTAAGTTTGCAGATATGTACTGGAGAATAATAAGAATAAATGGAGACGGATCAGTAAGACTAATATATTCAGGTATAACAGCTCCGACTGAGTCACAAGCAGTAACGATGCTTACTGGAACAGATATCGGAACTAGTGTATTTAATAGCGCATCTGGTAGTGCGGAATACACAGGATATATGTATACAATAGGACAACAACATGGATTAACAACTGAAAGCGCTATAAAACAAACAACAGATACATGGTATGAAAATAACCTACTTGGAACAAAATATGAAGCGATGATATCAGACACATTATTTTGTGGAGATAGAACAGCTTATGCGGACGAAGATGGACTGACACTAGCAAGTGGAATAGGAATAAATTCTCAATACTTTGGAGGATATATAAGACTCGAAACAAATAAAAATCCTAATCTAGAATGTCCAAATAGTTTAGATGCATATACAGTTGAGAATATGACTGATGGAAACGGAGAGTTGATATATCCATTGAGTATAATATCGGCAGATGAGATAGCTTATGCTGGAGGAGTATATAATGTAGATAATTCTAATTACTATTTATATACATATAGTAGTTATTGGGCATTGAATACATTTAGTTATAGTGGAAATAGTGTATATAACTTTTTTGTTAATTCTAGTGGTACTGTGAGTAATCAAAATCTTAATCGTGTTCACGGAATTCGTCCCGTAGTTTCACTGAACTCTGATATCTTAGCAGCGGGTACAGGTACGTGGAATGATCCTTACGTGGTATCGTAGCAAAAATATTAATTAAGTCACTTATTGTGGCTTTTTTTTTATAAGATTGATATACTTATATTAT
>CAYJBC010000104.1:0-1224 GCA_964368535.1 uncultured Muribaculaceae bacterium | reverse complement strand
TGGGATTTAGAGGCACTTGCAAATGGCATTGAACTCGAAGATGGTGAGATTCACGCCGACGAGATTTCATACGTCGAGGGTAATAAAAAAGAGGTAGGTATCGAACTACACAGCGGAAGAAATAGAATTGTACGCCGTATGTTCGAGCATCTAGGTTATAAGGTTATGAAGCTAGATAGAGTCTACTTCGCTGGGTTCACCAAACTTGGGCTTAGACGTAGCCACTGGCGACACCTGACTCCAAGAGAGGTATCTGCACTTAAGAACAAAAAATTTAAGTAGTGGCAATAGATCGTAAATTTGGTAAGGAGCGTAGAGCTGCAAATGCAATTTCTACGAACTCAAAGGTCGAGGGACTAACCCTTATGGGGATTGACCCCGGCACCAATTTTATGGGCTATGGAGTTATAAAGGTAGAAGGTGGTAGTGCAAAGTTGGTAACCTATGGAACAATAACGCTAGATACCACCTCCGATCCTTACGAAAAATTAAAGGCAATATTTGTTCAAATTGGGGTAATAATCGAAGAGTTTCGCCCCGATGAGATTGCACTAGAAGCCCCATTTTTCGGAGTAAACGCACAGAGTATGTTAAAGCTAGGTAGAGCTCAGGGAGTGGCTATGAGTGCAGCTTTGAGCCGTGGGATTGATGTGTTTGAGTATGCGCCTACCGCTGTAAAACAATCTATTACGGGCAGTGGACGTGCTAGCAAAGAACAAGTTGCAGATATGATATGTAGAGTATTGGAGATCGAGGATAGAATCGAGAAGTTAGACGCAACTGATGCACTAGCAGTGGCTATGTGTCACTACTTTGAGAGCAACTCGCCACTACCCTTAAAAAACAAAAAAACAAATTTCAAATCAATAGTTAGCCAACAATCAAAAAAACAATGAAAAAGATTTTAGCTTTAACAGCAGCATCTGTACTACTTTTTTCCTGTGGTGGGGATGCTACAACAACACCATCTTACACAATTAAAGGTGAACTTAAAGGTCTTGACTCGGTAGCTTACCTAAAGATGTATGACTATAAAGAGGTAATAAGCCTTGACACTTCGATAGTAAGTGCAGAGGGTAAATTTGAATTTACAGGCTCTGTTGAACTCCCTGTACTTTCGTTTATCACTGATAAAGATGGTAAGACCCTAAACTATGTATTACTAGAGAACTCTAATATCACTGTCATAGGAGATGTCCTTGTACCAGACTCTATAAAGGTAAC
>CAYJBC010000103.1:0-1232 GCA_964368535.1 uncultured Muribaculaceae bacterium | reverse complement strand
ATGCTAAATCAAATGAAATTCCTCGTGTTCTTAATGGACTTGGAATTGCAATAATTTCTACTTCAGAAGGTCTAATGACTGATAAAGAAGCTAGAGAAAAAGGGTTAGGAGGCGAAATACTTGCCTACGTTTGGTAAGAATACATTATGAGTAGAATCGGAGAAAGAAAATTAACCCTTCCTGCAGGTGTTACTGTTACAACTGAAAATAGTGTTGTAACTGTTAAAGGATCTAAAGGAGAATTAAAATTAAATTATAGTAATTTAGTAGAAGTAAATGTTGAAGAAACAATTGTTACTACTAAAAAAGTAAAAGATACTAAAGAAGCTAATATCATGCAAGGTACTACTAATTCTTTAATTAGTAATATGATTGAAGGTGTAAGCAAAGGTTATGAAAAAGGACTTGAAGCTGTTGGTGTTGGATATAGATTTAATGTTCAAGGAAACAAAATTAATGTTTCTGCAGGATATTCTCATCCAATAGTATTAGACGTTCCAGCAGGATTATCTGTTGAACAAGTTTCTAATACAGAAATCACAGTAAAAGGAATTGATAAACAAGCAGTAACTGAATTTGCGGCAAATATTCGTAAAATAAGAAAACCAGAACCATATAAAGGTAAAGGAATTCGTTATAAAGGTGAAATTATTCGTCGTAAAGAAGGTAAGAAAGCGGCATAGAAAGGTATAAGTTATGATAAAAAAAGAATCAAATAATGTAGCTCGTCTAAGAAGACATGCTAGAATTAGAAAAAGCTTAAGTGGAACTGCTGAAGTTCCTAGACTTGTTGTATTTAGATCAAATGAAGCTATTTACACTCAAGTTATTAACGATGTAACTGGTACTACTCTTGCTTCTTCATCATCTAAGTTACTTAAAGTTAAAAATGGTGGTAATGTTGAAGCTGCTAAAGCAGTTGGAACAGATATCGCTAAAAAATGTAAAGAATTAAAAATCAGCAAAGTGGTATTCGATCGTGGTGGGTTTGCTTATCATGGTAGAGTAGCAGCTTTAGCAGATTCTGCTAGAGAAGCTGGATTAGAGTTTTAGGGAGGTAATAATGGAAAATAGTAAAAATAATATTAAAGGTAAAGATAATAATAGACCTAATAATAGAAGAAGAAATATTGAACCTAAAAAGAATCTTTTAGAAGAAAAAGTTATATCTATTGGTAGAGTAACAAAAGTTACTAAAGGTGGTAGACATTTTAGATTTTCTGCTACTGTTG
>CAYJBC010000102.1:0-1236 GCA_964368535.1 uncultured Muribaculaceae bacterium | reverse complement strand
ATTGCCTATTCATGAAAATATTTTTAACATGGTAGTACAAAACGACTTATCTTAAAGAAGAGCGCCCTTGGCGTCAAGTGGGAAAATGGCGCTTTTTCTTATTTGATTTTTTGGCGTTTTTCCTCTGCAGAGAGGGCTTGTGCGCTCCTTCTATCCATAAAGATAATGCACAAAATAAAAAGGGGAAGCTTTACGCCTCCCCTTAGTTTGATGACAAATCCCACTTCGTGGGTTTCGCGCCGCTATTGTCAGCAAAGCTGCCAAGCGGAAAGGCACGAAAATCAGTTATTTAACGGGCAAGCAAAGCTCGCCCTATTCCTGATTTGTCGATGATGCTAACTTTGTCAGCACTCTTAGGGGAAGCTTTCGCTCCCCTAAGAAATTAAAAATCATAGCCGCGCATGAGATCTTCATAGGTCTCACGGCGTCGGATGAGGCGATGTTTGCCTTCCTTATCTATAAGAACCTCCGCAGGGCGCAGGCGTTGATTATAAGGAGAAGACATAACATAACCATAGGCGCCGGCATCTAAAATGCCTAAAATATCGCCTTCTGCAATGCGAGGAAGCATACGTTTTTTGGCTAAAATATCGCCGCTTTCGCAAATATTACCCACCACAGATTGCTCAATAAGTTCCGTATCAGGGCTGCCATTTTTACGATACACTTCCACATCGTGGTGTGAATCATACATCATGGGGCGAGCTAGTACGTTAAAACCAAGGTCGGTGCCGGCGTAAATATTATCGCCATTGGTCTTGGTCACATGTACGGTACCGAGTAAGACAGAGCATTCTGCTACCACATAGCGGCCTGGCTCCACAAAGAATTTTCCCTTGTAGCCGGTTTTTTGGGCCCATTCGGTCATAAGAGTATGCAACTTATTGCCAAGCTCTTGCATATCTAAACGGGGTTGGTCTTCATATTTGTGATAAGGAATACCAAAGCCGCCGCCAAAGTCGATGACTTCCAGCTTTTCCAAAGCGCCGGCGGGTAAGGTTTCTGCCAAAGATAATAAGAAAGCTGCTGCATCTAAATAACCATCAGCTTCCATAAAGAGTGAGCCGATATGCTGATTGATGCCGGCAAGGGTGAGATCATGCTTTTCTAATACAGCAAAAACGTCTTTCACCATATCCGGAGTAACGCCAAATTTTGTTTCTTTACCGGCGGTGATAACCTTTTGGTGATGGCCTGCGCCAATGCCGGGGTTAAAACGCACCATGACCTTGCCAC
>CAYJBC010000101.1:0-1243 GCA_964368535.1 uncultured Muribaculaceae bacterium | reverse complement strand
TGCGATAAAAAGTAAACGATGAATATTATTCATCGTTTTTCTTTTATTTTTGATACCCTATTTTAAATTGGTATAGACAGTATATTAAAGAAGAAACTTTCGACAATCACATTAGAAGATTTATGCTAAATATAAATAAAAAGATAAATTTCAAAACCATTTTAATGTTAAACATAACAAAAATAGAATTTTGAACATCCATTACTAAAAAAAGAAAAAAACACAGGATGAAAGGTAATCATCCTGTGTAAAATATAATTTATTTTGAGTAGCTTACATAATTTTATTGCAAGAGGAAAAGGTTTGTGAAAATCCAAACAAGCTGCAATGTCGCGATTGGCATCACTTGCCCTGCTTGCCGAAATCTCGTTCTTTTAGTTCGGACCTCTCCAAAGTGGGATAAAACAAGGATTTCTGCAGAAAATTCACGCAGTGAAAATTTCTGATAAGTGGAAGTAAAGTTGAATTTTTCAAATCAGTGGCGAAAATGGGTTAAGTTTGTTTTTTGTAGTAGTTCTTAGGGAAATACTTCTTCCCAAGTTGCCATACATACTGGTCTATTTCTTTCAAAGTAAATTCTTCAAGTTTATAATATGCACAGAAATCTATTAATACGGATTTGAACTTAGCGAAATCTTTCAACTCATGATTTTTAAACGAATTAAAGTTGTCAACATCTCGGAAATGCTTTAATACTTCTTCAACATAACTATCATAAATAGGGAAATCTACTGGATTGTGATGACTACAATACTTTGTAGCGAATGAATAGAAATTTTTGATCTTTTCACCGATAAGAACTGTTTTAATATCATCAACCAAACTATCATCACCTTGCATTAAACGAGCATCTATATCCAGTGATAATATATGTTTTGCTACTGGATAAATCGAAAAAATATTTGTGCTATAAAAATCATTAAGAGTTGCAGTTTTTATTAGAATATCACTTAAATCTGAATTACAGGGCGATAACTCTTTAAATAGTTTATCCAGTGCTTCTTCTTGCAAACGGTAGTTTTCCATAGTGTGCCATTGTTCTAAATAAAAGAGAACTTCTTTTGATGTCGGAGTTGGAATTGCAGTAGTGCGTTTTATTCGTCTTGGTTTGTATTCTTTTTCCTTGCGAGTATTATTGGATAGAGGTAAAAGCTCCGTATCAGAGAATGCAAATTTTCTAAATCTTCTGAGGTGTGCAAGATAACCATTGATGTTAGCTTGCACATTTCCTCTTGAATGTTTT
>CAYJBC010000100.1:0-1255 GCA_964368535.1 uncultured Muribaculaceae bacterium | reverse complement strand
TTATGCCTGCCGCCGGTCCCACAAATGCGGATAATGTCGGTGAATCGGCCTCTTTCTTTTATGGCGGAGCTGCAGCAAACTTGCTTGGCGGATTGAGTAGCCTTGGTGGGCTTGGCGTACAAGTTCCTACTTTTTCACAGACAGGTGAGAAGAAAGAAGAGGGGGCCGGGGATAACGAAAATAAAAGTACCGTGCAAGAGCTTGAACATACTGAATTTACTGAAAGCGCTCCGGTTACAAGTCCGGTAAAAGTTCAAATTTCAACCGATAAAAATAATGACGGAACAATTGATAATTCTGAGCTCAATGTTGGTAATAAACAAGATATTGTTGTTGATGTAACCTTTGGAGATGGTGTTGAAGAAGGCGATAAAGTTATCGTCCAAGATCAGAACGGAAATACTGTTTTTGAGGGGAATGTCACCGAAGACATGCTTGAAAATGGTTTGGAAGTGACTTTGCCACCCACTGAAGGCCCCATTGAAGTGACTGCCACCGTTACCGATGAAGAAGGTAACATCTTTGAAGACAGAGATTTTAAAGAAGTCAACACACTGAACGCACCTACCGTTGAAATTTTGGGTGATGTTAATGGTGACGGTATTTTGAATGATGCCGAACTCAATGATCAAGATATTAAGGCAAAAATCACGTTTGATGATACTGTTGATGTGGGTGATAATGCAGTCGTAAAAGACCAAGACGGTAATATTTTATTCGAAGGTCCTCTAACCCAAGACATGATTAACAACGGTTTGATTGTAACCATACCAAAGCCCGAAGGTGATAATAATGTTATAAAAGTAGAAGCTACCTTGTCCGACAGTGATGGAAACGTTGCTTCCGGCTCCGATTCTTCTCGCACCAACGAGCTTGGCGAAAACTCTGTTTCCGTAACTATTGAAAGTGGTGACGACAATTTTATCAATAAAGATGAACTTGGCGATGACAATACAGTTAAAGCCACAGTTAGTTTTGGTGAAAACGTACAAGCGGGCGATAATGTCATCGTTACCGACCAAAACGGTGAAAAACTTTTCGAAGGCACAATCACCGAAGACATGCTTGAAAACGGTTTGACTGTTGATGTGAAAAATCCCGCCGAAGGCAATTTAGAAGTCAATGCCACCGTGACCGACGAAGCAGGCAACAGCGCAAGCGGTTCTGATAGCGCAACAGTTGATACCAAACTTGAAGGGGACGGCACAACTCCCGCGGTTTCCGTAACCATCGAAGGCAACGAAGACGGCTTTGT
>CAYJBC010000099.1:0-1306 GCA_964368535.1 uncultured Muribaculaceae bacterium | reverse complement strand
AAATAGAATTATAACACTCTAACAATAATTATTAAAGTAATCATAATTTAAAAAAACTGATCACTCTTTAGAAATTAATCTAAACAATGATCAGTTATTTAATTATTAAGATTATACTCTAATATCGAAAGTTGTTCTTTCAAATCTCTAAACCGATCATATGGAACAAGCTTATCTTTCTGTAATCTTCCCAAAACAATGCCAGGAGTAATCCCTATTTCACTTGCAAATTCAACAATGTCTACCTTGTTATATTTCCCATTTTCAATGAATCTTGAATAATCAATATCATTTATTAAAAAGTTCTTGGCAAATTCATCTGCATTCAACTCTTCAGCTTCACTTCTCAAACAATCATTTGAGATATGATTCTCTATAATGTGATGCAACTCATGAAATAAACTAAACCAAAATTTATCTGAATCTTTGCCCCTTCCAGTTAAACCTAAAACTATATGATCTCCATCATAAAAAGTAGCCCCATGCAAGAAAGAACCATCTATATGCGGTAAAAAAACAATAACAACCCCACAACTCAAAAGAATACTTTGAAGACCTGAACAAAATTCATTAGGAGATAACCTAATTAAATCTCTAATATCTGGCAACAACTTCTTTAACTTTCTCAAATTAATGACTTCATGATCTACATATCTAGCATCCATCTTTGCTTTTTGAGCCCATGCCACTAAAGAATAATCAATCTCAAGTGATTCACTATTTACCTTATATGAAATGCCTGGAACTCTTAATTTCTCTAAAAGCCCTAACTCTGATACCTCGAAAAAAGCACGCAAATTCTTTACCTTTTCATTAAAATTAGAAGTTTTAGCTACCCAAGATAAATTAACAAGTTTTGAGTAAGGGAAATTTGCAGCCATTTGTTCATCTTTTTCGATACTTAATTCTTGTTCTACTCGAGCACAATCTTCTCTATACAATGACTCTAAGTTCATCCAAAAATTAGCCGGAATCCCTAAAACAGACTCAAGCTTTAAAGCCACATCAGGAGTTAGCTCTACTTTTCCATTAATTAATCTGCTAATATGTTTTTCACTCATTCCCATCCTAATCGCGAATTCTTTTTGCGACATTTCTCGATTATCTAATTGTTCACGAATAGTATATCCAGGTGGAATTGCTATTGTATTTCTGCTATTTATCATAAAAACAACCTCCTTTATTTTTAATGATAATCCTCAATTGAAAGAATTTTAACCATTTGAATTTTATCGTCAACCTTCTTGAAGATAATTCTATATGGCCCATCTAAATCCATTGCAAACTGATTACTTTTATTACCCTT
>CAYJBC010000098.1:0-1391 GCA_964368535.1 uncultured Muribaculaceae bacterium | reverse complement strand
TATTTATAAGTGTAGGAATTAAATTACTAGGTTTTAATTTATTTGATGCAGACTATGAAAATATGATACTTAGTGGTATTGCTGAATTTATAGAAAATTTTGATAACAATATTTTAAGAACAATAATCAATTTTCTACTATTATATCTACAAATATTTGTACTACTTAGAATAACTTGTACTAATGAAAACGTTCTTATTTATCGTATATATGCATTTTCTTCCACTCTCTTTATGTTATTTATTCAATTTCTTATTCATAATATTGATTATATTACAAATTACAATTTAGATTATTTTATTTATAATATATTATCCTTTATAATAATTGTTATACCACCTTTTTTTATTGATAGAAAAATAATTAATCGTACATTTTGGCAAAAATTAAAATCCGCATTTATAATTACCCTATTTATATTATTATATCAAAGTTTAGTATTATTTTTAAGAAATATTACCTTAACTGAAAAATACGATTTAATATACAATTTTCTTTTAAATTTTGATTATATTATACTTATTTTGATTACCTACTTTATATTTTTAAATGGAAAATTAAAACAGAATAAATTTATTTTTTTTATAAATTTTGATTTATTAGAATTATTAAATACCAATTTTAATAAAAAAGAAATTATATCGGCAGTAGATAAAATCAAAGACAATTATTTATTATTAAAAAAACAATCTAAATCAAATAAAATTATATTTTATATATACATAACATTATTTATAATACAAGAATTTTTAACTCTAGGTCTAGTATTCTTTGTAGCTAATCTGAATAATTATATGATAGAATGTGTTTTTATTCTTACCGCCTTTATGATATCAAAAAAAGTATTTGGTGCTTTTCACTTTAAATCGTTTATTGTCTGTTTTTTTGTTTCCAATATAACTTTCTTTATATTAAGCAAAGTTACTATAGATATTAATATAACTTTCGTTATTCCTATCTTACTCGGAATTCTATTATCGTATATTTCAAGTCGTTTTATAAAAAAACAGAATAAACAACCTTATCGAGGAATACCAAAGGAGGATTTATCTAGAATGTGCTGTATGTATAAACTTAATAAAATGGAATCTGATATATTAATAGATTATTATTCAAATAGATATAATCTAGAAAAATTGGCAATTAAGTATAATTATTCAGACCGAAGTATACAAAGAATCAAAGGTAAAGCATTAAAAAAATTAAATATATAAGGATGGATTATTCTATCTTTTTTATATTGTCGGTTTTTGTCATCTTTTTTATGTTAATTTTCGAATATAAGGAGGTGCAAACATGTGGTGGAATGATGATTGGAGTTTTGGGAGTTTATTTCTTTTTGGTCCAACAGATCATTTATTAAAAGCTGCTAAAAAAATAGCTAGTATATT
>CAYJBC010000097.1:0-1393 GCA_964368535.1 uncultured Muribaculaceae bacterium | reverse complement strand
ATAACAAAGTATTTATTCATTTGCAATACAATAACCTAAACTTATAAAAGTTTCTATCATAAAATTTTATCAAAATTAAAAGTACACTCCACAAGTAATACAACTCATAAAATGTACTTAAAAATTTATAAACTACTCTACATCCCTATTCGAAAAGGTTCAGCTTCGCTTCCCGTTCCGCTTAAAATTTTTACAGAAGATTCAAGATACATTGCTGGACGGGCTCCAAATTTATTGCTAGTAATGCTACCATTAAATTTATTATTAAAATAAATGTACCATACATAATTCGAAACGCTTGAATTAGGAGCAATTGTCCACTCAAATTCTTCATTATTTAAATTAAATAACCAATTATTATCTTTGATTGCTTGATTATGATATTCAGATAAAAGAGTTGTCCATGCATTTGTATGAGCAGCGTACCCATAATCACTCGGATAAACCAATCCTATCTTACCGGTCGATATTTTATTTACTGCAGGAGTTCCAATGTTATCTCTATAAAATTCATATGCTGTTTCATCTCGCGAATCATTTCCACCTACATTCCATATGGTTTCTTTTATCATTGATTGATAACTTGCTGGTAATGAATTATAAAACTCACCATTTAAATAAGCCTTTATATCACTTGTTTCATAATCATTACTATATCCTTCATCCCATACAAATGTATCTTCACCCTCAATTGTTATTTCAAGCAGTCCATCTCCATCTTTATCTATTGCTGTTGCTTTTATTAATTTTACACTACCATCATATATTCCAATGATTCTATATTTATTTTCTTCTGGACATGTTGGCTCATCACTTCCAAAACATACCCAGTTGTTTGATACTACACTATTACTTCCTGAATATCTATAGTTATCATCCCCTGCGCCGTTTGTCAGAGACGATGTATGTTGAAGTAACCCTTGTGCTTCCCCTTGATTAGCAATTAAATAGTTTGCCATTGTTGGCTCAACATATATTTCCTTTTGAAGTATTATCTCTGATTCTAATCTTTTACCTGCATTAAGGGCTTGATTAGTCACTAAGTTTACATATGTAACAGTAAATGTCCATTCTTGTGTTGTTCCTGCTTGAAAATCTGTTGTTTCTATTGCGTAGTTTTCTTTTACTTTTATTAATCCTTCATATGTTGTTATATCAAATCCTGTAAGTGTTGCTCCTGATGCATCTACTACTGTTTTATGAGTAAGTCCAGTTATTTCTAATACTTCATCTCCATTTGGATCTATTACTGTAAGAAGCATTTCTGGAGTATCAGTATTATGTGTATATGTAAAGTCATTACTCACTACATCAAAATATACTTGGTATTCTTCTGATGCACTTCCAAGTGATTCACTTGAATAAAGTGTCGCACTAGACATGCTCGATCCAA
>CAYJBC010000096.1:0-1407 GCA_964368535.1 uncultured Muribaculaceae bacterium | reverse complement strand
TAACTCATAAGATTGGTGAAACACATGATGGAGCTAGTCAAATGGACTGGATGGAACAAGAAAAAGAAAGAGGTATAACAATTACTTCTGCAGCAACTACTGCACACTGGAAAGATCATAGATTTAATATTATAGATACTCCTGGACACGTAGACTTTACAGTTGAAGTTCAAAGATCTTTAAGAGTTTTAGATGGATCATTTTGTTTATTAGATGCTAATGCAGGTGTAGAACCTCAATCTGAAACTGTTTGGAGACAAGCAAATGAATATAAAGTGCCAAGAATGTTCTTTATTAATAAAATGGACAAACTTGGAGCAGACTTTTTTACTTCAATGGATACAATTAAATCAAGATTAGCTGCAAATTATGCACCTATACAATGTCCTATTGGAGCAGAAAATGAGTTTAATGGAATTATAGATTTAGTATCTATGAAAGCATATAAATACGATGGTGGAGAACATGAGGAAGCTTCTGAAATAGAAATACCTGCTGAGTTAAAAGATAAAGCAGAAACTATGAGAATGGAACTTATTGAAAAAGCTGTTGAATATGATGATGCTTTAATGGAAAAATATTTAGAAGGAAATGAAATTACTGTTGAAGAGTTAAAAGCAGCTATCCGTAAAGGAGTGTTAGCTTCAGAATTTTTCCCAGTATTATGTGGTAGTGCATTATCTAACATCGGAGTTAAACTTGCTTTAGATGCAGTTATTGATTACATGCCAGCTCCAACTGATGTTGAAGCTATTGCTTGTATTGATAAAAATGGAAAAGATGTTGAAAGACATCCATCAGATAATGAACCATTTACAGCTTTAGCATTCAAAATAGCTGCAGATCCATTCGTAGGAAGACTTGCTTTCTTTAGAGTTTACTCTGGAAAATTATCAAGTGGTTCATACGTAATTAATGCAACTAAAGGTGTTAAAGAAAGAATAGGGCGTATCTTACAAATGCACGCTAATAATCGTAAAGAAATTAGTGAAGTATTCTGTGGAGAAATCGCTGCTGCAGTAGGTCTTAAAGATACTACAACTGCTGATACACTATGTGATGAAAAAAATCCAGTAATCATGAAAGGAATGGAATTCCCATTACCAGTTATAGATATGGCTGTTGAGCCTAAATCTAAAGGTGATGTTGATAAAATGGGTACTGCATTACAAAAATTAGCAGAAGAAGATCCTACATTTAAATATAAAACTGATCACGAAACTGGACAAACAGTTATAAGTGGTATGGGTGAACTTCACTTAGAAGTTTTAATAAGAAGAATGAAAGATGAATATAACGTTGAAGTTAACGTTGGTAGACCACAAGTTGCTTACCGTGAAACAATCACTATGGAAGCAGAATGTGAAGGAAAATATGTTAAACAATCAGGTGGACGTGGACAATTCG
>CAYJBC010000095.1:0-1408 GCA_964368535.1 uncultured Muribaculaceae bacterium | reverse complement strand
TATGTTTTCTCTATTCGCAAGCATAACGAAAAGGAGGACAAGCTAATTATTAACCTAGCATATAAATTAAAGACACTGTAATGATACCGACTGGGTTTAGAGTACTTGGAACAGGAGGTGGACAAGGTCTATTAGGCGCAAGTATACCTTTCGATGGCGCGACATCCTACGTCGATTTAGGTCTCTTCACAGACTATGACCAATTAATTATTACGTTCATATCTAACAATCCAACTTTCGAGGATTTGTTATTTGGACGAACCTCTTCGGAGGGTTATATTGGATGGATTAGAGAAGGCACGATGACAGTAAGCTTGCAAGCTCTGACACTAATATCGGCTGTCCCCAACATAACAAACACCGAGAAAGGTAATGGACAACAACACACCTTAGATATTAGGTACACAACACAAGGAGCAACAGTAGGTCGCTGTAGTTATGGCGGTTATCAAGTAGCTAAATTTAACATAGCCCGAACATTAATAAAGATTGACTGTTTAAAAAATAACGTGCTACTCAAATCAATTGTCCCACAATTGGTGGATGGACAAGTCGTTTTTATTGATTTATTGACAGGCGATGAGCAACCCAAAAGCGGGGATTTTATCCCCATTTACAACTAAATTAGAAAATTATGACACAATACGCCAAATACATTTCAGAAACAGAGGTGGAGCACTACTCTATCCCTGCAAATATCAGCATAGCTTACTCGACACAAGACGAGCTAGAGGTCTTCACGAAGCAATTAGCGGAGGCGGCTGGGTACAAGAAGTATAATCCAGAGGCGCAACCTTGCGATTACTATACCGCCACCTACAGGGAGACAGCCAAGAATGTTTATCAAGAATGGGTACCCATTGACCTAGAGGAAGCAAAAACAAGTCAAAAGGCTCTAGTCAAGAACTCCTGCAATAATGCGCGCGCTGAGGCATTCGCTATATACACCGAAGCGGAGCAAGTAGCCGCACAGGACAATAGCGAGACCACCATAGCAGTTATGGCGCAGGTACGCGGGGTAACCATAGAGCAGCAACAAGCTGACATCGACGCAGCCTTGCAAATGGGCAAGATCATCAACGGTGCGCTTGCAGGTTACTTTCTCAAGCTGGAAGACAGCATTAAGGCAGCTCCCGACGTGGACTCTGTGGCAGTCATAGGATGGTCGCGCGAGGAGTTTACTGTAATAGTAGAAGCTTTGCTAGCGTGAAGGCTATAGAAAAAATCAAACACCCCGACTACCCCTACCGCCTCGCGGTGGGGGTGGCACTACGCTACGACTGCACGGGATTAGCCCTACCAGAATTTGAGGCTTTTACCCTGTCAGGAACATGTGTGGCACGGAGTGCGGATGGCATCTTACACATTGGGCATCCGTACGCATGGAATGGTTGTACGGGACTCCCCA
>CAYJBC010000094.1:0-1445 GCA_964368535.1 uncultured Muribaculaceae bacterium | reverse complement strand
GCCCTCACCTATCGACGAAGGTAGTGGGCGTTGGCGTGACGAACCATCATAGTATATCTCCGCTCCTGTGTTAACGCAGTATTCATTATAAAGTTCGGCAAATTGCTCACCATTTAGCATCTCAACCTTTCGATACACCTCCTGTACGCCCATCATTGAACTAAAGTTAAAGGTTGGTGCAGATTTATTACCTTTGTGAGTCTCTATAAGTATCACACCATTTGCTCCACGTGAGCCGTAAATCGCAGTCGACGAGGCATCTTTTAGCACCTCAACAGAGGCAATATCATTTGTATTTAGCGAGGAAATATCATCAGTGGGAAATCCATCTACAACGTATAGAGGACTAGAGTCCGAAAGTAGTGAATTTGTACCACGAATACGAATTGAAAGACTACCACCGGGAGCTGCTGAGGTTGTCGATACGCTAAGACCTGGAGCCTTGCCACGCATCGCATCAGCAAGCGAAGGAGAGTGGGCTGACATTAGTTCATCCGCCTTTATTGAGGATGTAGCCCCCGTTAGATCACTACGTTTCATAGTAGCATAACCCACTACCACCACCTCGTCTATCACACGAACATCTAAATCCATATTAATGGTCAGTGGTTTAGTATTTATAACCTTTACCTCTTGCTCTGTGTAGCCTATAAACGAAAATACTAGAGTTGAATTCTTAGCTGCATTAATTGAGAAGTTACCATACACATCACTAAGGACAATATTGTTAAGATTGCCTTGTTCCATAATACGAACTCCGACCATCTCTTCCCCAATCTCATCGAGTACAACCCCCGATACATTGAGAAGTTCTTGCGCAAAGAGCTTTGTTGGAACCGTAGCTGTGATTATTAGCTGGTAAAATTTTGCATTGTCTATTAAATTTGAACCTATACCTCTCGGAAGGTATGGTGTTCTATAAAATTATGATTATATCTATCTTCTTGAAACGTTTCAGCCCCTCCTTAAATTATTAATTTTTTTAATAATACGGTGACCTCAACTATTACAAATTTATAGTTTATTAATTATATCTATGTGGTCAAATAGTTCAAATAGGTATGCTAAATGGTTAAAATATGCATATTCGATTCTATTAATATTGTTAGACTCTTATTTTGACAATAAAGAAAATTGCTTAACTTTGTAAGGGTATTTTAAAGGAGTTGATATGAAGATTAAGCTTGTGGATGTTCTTAAATTTTTAGTTCTCTCTTTACTCACTCTAAGCACTATTGCAGTGCCTGCACAACAGGGTGAAGAGACAAGATTTGAGATAATAAATAATACAACGGGGTTAAACTCTGACTATATTAGTGGTATAGTCAGTGATGATAGAGGCTTTATGTGGTTTGCCACAATAGAGGGATTGTGTCGTTATGATGGCGTAAAGATCAAGAAGTACTCTACATTTCTAAGCGATGGTTCAATATCATACACTAAGG
>CAYJBC010000093.1:0-1559 GCA_964368535.1 uncultured Muribaculaceae bacterium | reverse complement strand
TAGATTTTTTGTAGTTAAATATATCTAGCGATAATTTTTTAAAAGAAGCCTTTATTTGAATGTAGTCAATATAAAAAACATTTTTTGAATTCATATAATCAAGTATTGAATCATTGCTTATTGTTTCAATTTCTTTTACTGAATTTACTTCCATTTCATTAATATTACTAGTTGAAATTTGTGAAGTTTCATCAAAGTACTTAATCGAATCAATCTCATCCCCATCAAATTCTATACGTATAGGATTTTCTTCGTGAACTGGAAATAAATCAACTATAAAACCACGCGAAGCATACTCGGATGTGCTTGTTACAATAGATTCCTTTATATACCCAAATTTTTCAAGTTTTTCAAGCAAGTCTCTTTTTTTTAATAAATCGCCTGGTTTCAAAACAAATGAAGTTTCTACTTTTTTATCAGATAAAAACTTTAAGTAACCCATTAGATTAGTAATTATAATATGATTGCCACTTTTTAATGCTTTTAATGTTTCAAGTCTAGTAAATTTTAAATCAGGAGACTCTGCAGTAACTGCTGAAGTTAAAAAATCGTCCATCGGATATAATAAAACTTTGTTACTATATGTTGAAAAATTATCATAAAGTTTAGTAGCTTCATAAAGAGAACTTGTTACTATAAGAATATCTTTACTTACATTATTAAAATATTTAAGCATATATAAAATGTTTAACTCATTAGTTAAACCAGATACACCTTTGTTATTAATATATTTAAAGATCTTATTTAATTTTTCCATATCTAACTCTTATATTTATTAATAGTGTAATCATATCCTTCAGTAATAAACATATCAATAATTTTATTAAAATCAATTGAAAATATTAATTCCAACTCTTTTTTACTAAATTTACCTAACACAAAGTCTATTACATCTTTCTTAGAATTATCTAAAATTCCTATTTTAAGTCTAGGAAAAGCATCGCTATTTAAAGAATTTTCAATTGATTTAATACCATTATGTCCACCCGATGATGAATCTTTTTTTAATTTATAAGAACCTACTTCCATATCTAAATCATCTTGAATAACTAATATATCACTTACGTCAATTTTATAGTAATTAACATACTTTAATACTGCATTTCCAGATAAATTCATAAAAGTAGTTGGTTTAATAAATATTACATTTTCATTATTGATTGTTTTTTTATAATAAAGCGCATTATCTTTCTCGGACCATTTAGCATCCGTTAAATATTTATCAAGAACCATAAAACCAACATTATGACGTGTTTTTTCATATTTATCACCAACATTACCTAATCCAACTATTAATTTCATAAACTTCCTTTCTAAAACATATTTTTATACGTTTTTAAATTTTCAATACTTTTTACATTGATTTTAATATCTAATTTAGAATTTCTCACACATTTTACTAAAACCGTATACACATTATTTTCTTTTGTCATAATAAAAGTTGCTTCTTTAACATTCATTTTATATTTATTAGCCAAAATAATAATTTCATCTATTCTAGTTGCTCTATGTACTAAATACAATATGCCTTTTTGTGTTAATAACTTGTTACTAATTTT
>CAYJBC010000092.1:0-1617 GCA_964368535.1 uncultured Muribaculaceae bacterium | reverse complement strand
AAACTTTTTACATGAACGCAAAAATGCGCCTGTCTGCAAAATGCAAACAGGCGCACAGGAAATATTTGGTATAGCTATATGAGCTGTGTAATCATCTTCGTAGCCGCAAAGTTCCGTTAATGTTGATAGGCTTTTTTTGATAAGTGTACAAAGCAAATATTAGGGTAAGAAAAAAACATGGCGATACCTCCCACGCAAAAAGCGTTTGATACCGTCATGTTTTCCGACATGAACAAATGGGCTGTCACACGACGGTTTTTTTCTTTTGCCGTCGTGCGGCAACCTTGCTATTTATTTATGATGTAAAAAGGAAAAGCCGATAATCTATGAGAATGTTACTCATAAATTATCGGCACTGCAACATTGCGACTGGCACTGAATGATTGTTATTTTATTTTCTTTTACACTAATTAGCGTTTTTTGCTTACACTTTGGACAAAACAGAGGGAAGTTTTTAAGCTCCGTATCATCTCGTATTTGCACCCTTGTTTTGCCTTTGCACACAGGGCAAAATAACCATTTATCCATAAAGCACATCACCACCTTTAGCAAGTCGTCATACCACATAAAAAGATATATTATTCATCTTCAACATTACCTTTATCTTTGTTGCTTTTTATAAACAATGAAATAACTATGAGCATAAAATAAATACCCGCTATTGGACTTAAAATACCCTCCTTTAACACATAACTTTCTATATAGAAAGTTATGCCTACGGTTGTTAAGATAATGATACATGGCACAAAATGAAGCATAGAAGCGACAAAGAAAATGATAGTGTATAGTTTGGTATTTCTTTGATTGTTTGTAAAATATACGCCTTTAATAATTGCAACGACAGAAAAATAAGCCGCCGCCAAAAATATGATAATTGAAGCCTGTGTAATTGGAGAAGCCCAAGTATAAAAATTGCTTATGATACCATTTGCCATTACTGATACAAGAGTTACAATCAAAGTTTGTAAGCATAGTTGTTTTTGTATGCTGATTTGATATTCGTCGAAATCATTTTTTTTCATAATCTTTTTCCTCCCAAAATAAGTCGTTTAGCGTTTTATTTAATACTTTGCATATTGAAATACAAAGTTTAATAGAGGGATTATAGTCGCCCTTTTCAATAACATTGATAGTTTGTCTACTGACACCAACCGCATCGGCTAAATCTGTCTGTGTCATATCTAAAGCGGCTCTTGCTGATTTCATTCGTAAGTTTTTAGGCACGACCTCACCTCCTAATATTATTATAAGATAAACACGATAAAATGTCAAGTATTTCTTACATTTAATAAATGTAACGGATAATGGAAGTTGATTTATTCAACGTGCAATATGATTTATTGTATATAAGCATAGGAAATGTGTAATCATATCCAAAACGAAAGGGGAAATATACAATGTAAGAGGGTGAATTATGATGGGTACGAAAATGAATGAATTAGACTTTAAGCCGATAGGACAGGCGATAAAAGAAGCTCGAAAAGCAAAAGGCTTGTCAAGAAACGGCATTGCGGATATTACAGGGCTTGCACCTCGCTATATAGCGGCGATTGAAAACAACGGGCAACGTCCGAGTTTGCAAATATTTTATACCCTTGTCACATTGTTAGATGTGTC
>CAYJBC010000091.1:0-1618 GCA_964368535.1 uncultured Muribaculaceae bacterium | reverse complement strand
TAAAAGGATAATAAAGAATTATCTATTGAATTTATGGATGTTTAACATGGTGATAACTGTAAAAGAATTTAATACTAAAAAATGTTTTGTTATGGTTACTATTTTTATGTGTTTATTTCTAATTACTAGTTTTTTAGAGAAAAACTTATACCTCGATAACGGATTTGGACTATTAGAACATGTTAACACCTGGGGTTTTTTAATAAGTAATTTCTCAATACCTTTAGTTGTAGAGTTAAATTTAAAGAATTTATCCAAAAAATTAAATAAAAAAACTATAAATAATATTAGTTTCACTTTAAATATTGATCATAATATTTTTACTTTTTTAAAAAAACTCTTCGTTACAATAGGATTTTGTTTTTTTGTTGGAAACAGTTTGCAAAATAGCGGGCTTATTAATACTCTTCCTATAGATTATTGGGATTCAATTCAATATTTCTACAGTTATTTTGTTACTCGCATTTATAAATTTTATTTATTTTGTGATTTCATTCCTAAAATGTTAGTTGGTATTATTAAATTACTTAATTCTTTTTCAAGAGAACTAGTAATATACGACTACGAAATGGACTTTTATCCTATGATTAATTTTTCAAGAGTAAAAATATTGTGCAATACAACATTAAATATATTACTGATATTAACAATTTACTCACTACTACTGACTGTAGGAACTTATTCTATTCATAGCCGAGGTGATTTAACAACAATAAGCACGATGCTTTTTTCGATAGTAGTAACAGTTACTACTATAAGTATGTACTTTTTTTTAATAAGAAGATATGCACATAGTCTAATGTTATATAAAAGGCGCCAATTAAGCAAAATTGATAGTCAACTTTCATATCTAAATAAGCTTGTTTTTGATTACTCTACGGATGATTTCTATTGTAAATCATTAAAACTTAGCTTAAGTAAAGAAACATATTTAAAGAATATGCGCAAGGAAATAAAGAGTATAAGTTTGTATCCGCAAAAAAGTAAAATGCTCATTACAACAATGATTCCACCTATAATTAACACTGTTAATCTAATTCTCAATCGTTTTGAAGATTTCTTTTAATGATGAAATGTTTATATAAATTTTAAAAGCAAAATATACAAAATTAAACAAACCTAATACAAATATATATATATTAATATAATTTAAAAATATATTGTTAATATGAAGAATAGATGTTATCCACAGGGCTCCAGCTAAGAAACCACCAATTAACCTATTTGTTATAATTAAGGAATGTCCTTCTATTGTGATACTTCTAAAGCTGATGATGAAAATTTCCTTTGTTAGAATTAACAATAATGAGAATAAACAATAATCTTCAATTATTAGAAAAATAATAATTATGCAGGTCAAATATTTGTCGCTAAATAAATCTAATAATTTTCCTCCTAAAGTAGTTAATTTGTATTTTCTAGCTAAATGCCCATCTGCTATATCTGATAAAAAAGCCGTCACTAATATAAATGTGTTTATTTCTATATTTAGTTTTTTATAATAAATTATAAAAACAAACATTAAAGCAGCCCTAGATATACTAATGCATTGAATGATTATTTTTAAAATAGGCATTTTACACCACCATTCAATAGATAATTCTTTATTATCCTTTTA
>CAYJBC010000090.1:1374-1704 GCA_964368535.1 uncultured Muribaculaceae bacterium | reverse complement strand
CAAAATTTAACCACACAAGTTGTCCGCCTTCATCTTTTTCTTTTTGAGTTAAAGAAACAATTTTTGTATCAGCAATTACTTTTGATACAAACACATGTGATAATTGAATAAAATTAGAGTGACTCTTACGTTCTTCTATAGTGCCTAGTTTGGAAGTTATTTCAACTATTAATCCTGTTTCTTCTTTTACTTCTCTAATAAATGCATCTTCTGGAATTTCACCAGCGTCTACTCCACCACCAGGAAGTTTGTATTCATTTTTATTTTTTTTATTAAATACTGCTATATTATTTTTTGAATCTATCACTATGCCTCTCGCACCAATTCTAA
>CAYJBC010000090.1:284-1364 GCA_964368535.1 uncultured Muribaculaceae bacterium | reverse complement strand
CTTTATCCGTTATAATTTTATTTAACACGTAAATCTCCTTTGATTTTATTCCATAACTCTATCGCATTTTGATACTCAAAATAATTATGAACATCATCTATATCGACCCAGGAATAATATAATACTTCACTTTCTTGTAATTTTATTTCATTATTATTAGGTAAATGACCAACAAAATATACTACTGTTTTTTGAATATTATTTGGCATTATATAAGTATTAACATAACGCTTAGATTCATCTATACATATATCTAAGTTTGTTTCTTCTTTAACCTCTCTTAAAGCAGTCATAACTTCTGTTTCATTTTCTTCCATATGACCTTTAGGAAAACCCCAATGTCCTTCAGTTTGTTTTATTAATAAAACCTTTCCATCATTTACAATTATTGATCCCGCGCATTTCTCCATATTATCCTCCTTCTTTATTATAACAAAAAAAGATAAAATTTATCTTTTAATTTTTTCATTTGCTTCAAGTTTAAATTCTAGATCACAAGCAAGCATCATTTCATAATTTTCAGTTATTTCATTTATTACGTTATAATAATTAATTATTTTGTTTTGAATTTCTTCTTTATTAAAAAAATCATTATTTTCTAAAACTTCCATCGCATACTCATACAAATATATTGTATATATATTAAACTTTTGTCCTAAATCCAAAACTATACAAGGATTAATATATACTGCTTTATAAATAACTTCCTTTAAATTGAGTTCTTTAAATTTTTCATTTGTAAGTTCTATAACTTTCAAAGGATTTATATTTAGTGCATTAAGAATTTGATCATTATTCGCATAATTAACTAAAGAATAATTTAAAGCAATATTCGGATATTCTTCAATAGCTCTACTTGAAATAATACTATCTATATGACCGTATTTTGAAGTATAAAGTTCTACATCTAAATTCAAAACAAATAGCTTGGCTTTCTCACATAGATTATTTATATTTTCTATAACAGTATTAATATTAGATGAATCGCACTTATTTAAAAGTAGAATTTGTTCTTCTTCACTTAACATAAAATATTTAATGTACTCCGGACAATTAATTAAAATTTTAGTTTTTTCAATT
>CAYJBC010000090.1:0-232 GCA_964368535.1 uncultured Muribaculaceae bacterium | reverse complement strand
ATCTAAAAGACTAAATTTTTGAGATATATTAAAATTTACTTTTTCTAAATCAAGTGAAAAGGATATGTATTGGTTATATTTGATAATTCTTTTATTTAATATATTTACATACAAAGATTTATCTAAATTAGAAATCTTGTGTAAATGCTGAGGATGAAATTTAGCGATAATTTGTTGACATTTAAAATTCACCTCTATTAATCCTGGTTTATTTAAAAAGTTTCCCACCATT
>CAYJBC010000089.1:0-1769 GCA_964368535.1 uncultured Muribaculaceae bacterium | reverse complement strand
TCTTTCTGTAAAGAAGGTATTATTAGTGCATACGATTTTTCTTTTATGAGAACTAACCCAGATGAGACAGTTGGCAATAACATTAATAACTTAGAGAAAATTAAAGTTGACATCAATGGAAACATTGTTAATTAAGACATATTTCACAATTACTATATTAAAACTCACAAACCATGAACACTAATGAATTAGAAAAAATCCGTTCCTTTGCTATTTATCGATACTTACTAACCGTGGACACGAGTAAGTTTGAGTCTGGACTTTTTCAGACTCCAGATGAATGCCAAAAACAAATAGAGCAATTAGAGCTTCAAAAAAACACAATATTTATAAATATTGTAAAAAAACTTGAAGACTTGACATCAAAAAAACGAATATCTTTTTATAATACCAATATTTCCACAGATGAGGATTGCGTTCTATTAAGAGTTCAAACAAAAAAAACAAAAAAAGTTGAACAAAGATTTGAAAATAAAGAAATCCCGCACGAGCCCTCAATATGGGTAGCTTTCGATTGTGCTGAGCATTGTCAAACTATAGCAGTTGAAAAAAGTGCTGAATATAGGCAAAATATCAATAAATGGTTAACTAAACCTCTTCAAGATGAATTGTTCAAAGAAAAGCTACATCTAGAGATGGTGGAAGTAAAAAAATCTGAATCCTTCTGGGACTACGTCGAAGATCATAAGACAGAAATCAAAAAGGTACGTTTCATTATTCATAGTCCCAATATGGCGCGCATGCATGATTCCACTATAGAAGGACTCTTAGAATTAACTAAGGACACAAAAGGCAAAAACACCATAATTGAAACAAGCGCGCAAGATGGAGCAGTTCTCGGAATTTCACCCCAAAATAAAATGATGTCAAAAATGGTAGACGTATCCAACAAAGGAGGGGCAGATTATGGATTCAAATTAAAAGACAGCGGAAAAATTCATAAACCTGATGATCTTCAAGAAATTGTTACAGGAGCAATCCAAATTAAAACCACTCCAGAACTTTTCCCAGAAAACAATACTGTGAAACATGACATCAATAAGAAGGAAACAATCTTGACAAAAATAAGAAGAATATTTAAATTATCTGAGTAATGTTTTCTTTTTGCTGGCAGTTTTGCATATGTCTAATATTTGGGTTTATCTCAATTATTATAGAACGACATTTTGGAAGCAATACAGTGTCTGTATTTTTAAATAGCAATGGAATATTAGTTCTTTTTGCCATTTTTGCTATCAATATAACTAGTGCAGCTCAATTATTAAACCGATTTAAAGAGCTAGAAGAACGATATAATCGCCCTAACGCGTTAGACAAACAAAGAAAGACTCTGAAAGAAAGTTTCTTGGAGACTCTTTTACTTATATGTATATTCTATTGCGCGATGGCAGTAATACCTAAGCACGGATGGGATCTAATAAAAAACCACGATTGCTTTTATCTAGTGTTGGGGATAATTGCAAGAGCCTGTTTATATCAAACTTTATACGTGACATGGGATTTAATCAGATCCTCCATATCGATTGACATGAAACAGAACAAAAAATAACCCTAGACCACTTCCCCCTTCAAACGCCTCTTATCTGAGGCGTTTTTGTTTACACAGGAATGCTAAGATGAGACCGCGCCAACAAGAATCCCCCAATACTCCGCTGCCTCAGCTTTCGTCACAGCTGCTCGGTAATGGACGAACAGCATATCACTGCCGCGGGAGTGCCCCAAATTTGCCTTCAACGCCTCTGTATTCTGGTGGAAGGCTAGGTGATACG
>CAYJBC010000088.1:574-1781 GCA_964368535.1 uncultured Muribaculaceae bacterium | reverse complement strand
TTTATGAAAATATTGAGAATATAAAGGGCGCTAATAAAGAAAAATTAATTAATGATAAAGAAAATGCTTTTATGAGTAAAAAAATAGCAACTATATATAAAGATGTACCTATAGATGTAACGTTTGATAATTTACTTTATGAAGGCCACAATGATAACCTTAAAGATTATACAAAGAGCTTGGTTTTAATTCTTTTTTAAAAAAATTAGGCGAAGAAAAAGAAGCAATTAAGTTTGACTATAAAGTAATAAATGACATAAATAATTTATCTTTGGAAAAAGAAGTTTCATTATATGTTCAATATGATAATGATAATTATCATAGATCTAATATATTATCTATTGCGGTAACGGACCGTAATGGTACATATTTAATAGATAAAAATCTAAAAAATGAATTGTGTGAATTATTGAAAACTAAAGATGTTATAACTTATGATATAAAAAAACAATTAAATAATTTTAATATAGTATTTATGAATGATTTGATGATAGGATTCTTTTTGCTGGGACATAACGTTAAAGATGATATAAGTAATTTGATGTTAGATTTTGATGTAACAGTTTCAAGTGATTCACTACTTAAGAAAAACAAATATGAGGAAAAAGAGTTATTTGATAGTACTGCTTTAAAATCTAAATTTATTTTT
Organism: uncultured Muribaculaceae bacterium; assembly: GCA_964368535.1. GTDB lineage: Bacteria > Bacillota_I > Bacilli_A > RF39 > UBA660 > CAKOSP01. The sequence continues at coordinate 1,132 of CAYJBC010000088.1, read as the reverse complement.
GATAATAGATTAAAAATGAAAATGGATTTGGAAGATAAAAATTTGTTTAAACTATATATTGATATGGAAGTGCCACTTGCATTTACTTTATATGATATGGAAAAAGAAGGTATAGTTTGTCAAAAAGAAATTCTTGATAAATTAAAAGAAACTATAAAAATTGATATAGAAAAAGTGATAAGGGAAATATATGAACTTGCTGGCGTAGTATTTAATATATCTAGTCCAAAACAACTTGGTGATGTATTATTTGAAACATTAAATTTAGGCAAAGGTAAAAAAAATAAAACAGGTTACAAGACTGATGCATCTACTTTAGAAAAAATGATAGATCTTCATCCAGTTGTTTCAAAAATATTGTTGTATAGAAATTTAACTAAAATATATTCAACATATATTGAAGGTTTGGAGCAATATATTTATGAAGATAAGAAAATTCATCCTATTTTTAAACAAACACTTGCAAGAACTGGTAGATTATCGTGCACGGAACCAAACTTACAAAATATACCTGTAAGGGAAGAGTTAGGTAAACAAATTAGAAAAGCATTTGTGCCA
>CAYJBC010000088.1:0-564 GCA_964368535.1 uncultured Muribaculaceae bacterium | reverse complement strand
TGATTTATTGTTATCTGCTGATTATTCTCAAATAGAACTTAGAATACTTGCTCATATTTCAGGTGATGAAACTTTAATTGATGCATTTAATAATGATGCTGATATACATCGTACTGTTGCTGCTGATATTTATGGAATAAATGATGAGGATGTTACTAAAATCCAAAGAAAAACAGCTAAAGCAGTTATTTTTGGTATTGTATATGGTATAAGCGGTTTTGGACTTGGTGATAATTTAAATATTACAAGAAAAGAAGCGGATGCATTTATTAATAAATATTACGAGTTGTATCCTAAGGTAAAAAAATATATGGCAGATATTATAACTGAAGCAAAAGAAACTGGGAAAGTCAAAACTTTATTTGATAGAGTAAGAATTATTGAGGAAATAAAAAGTAGTAATTTTTTAGTTAGACAAATGGGCGAGCGTATGGCCCTTAATACTCCAATGCAGGGAACTAGTGCTGATATTATTAAAGTAGCGATGATAAATATAAATAAAAAACTTAAAGCTAATAATTTGAAAAGTAAATTAATATTTCAAGTACATGATGAACTTATATT
>CAYJBC010000087.1:0-1822 GCA_964368535.1 uncultured Muribaculaceae bacterium | reverse complement strand
CTAGGTAGATTTAGACAAAACTTACTTGGTAAACGTGTAGACTATTCTGGTCGTTCAGTTATCGTAGTAGGGCCGTCACTAAAAATGTACCAATGTGGACTTCCAAAAGAAATGGCTATTGAACTATTTAAACCGCATATTATAAGTGGAATAGTAGAACGTGGTCTTGCACATAACATTAAAGGTGCTAAAAAGTTAATTGATTCAAGAGATGAACAAGTTTGGGATATAGTGGAAGATGTAATTACTGAATATCCAGTTTTACTAAACCGTGCCCCAACTCTACAAAGACTTGGTATTAAAGCATTTGAACCTAAACTTATTGGTGGTAAAGCAATTAGACTTCATCCACTAGTTTGTGCAGCATTTAATGCGGACTTTGATGGAGACCAAATGGCTGTGCATGTTCCTTTATCTGAAGAAGCAAAATCTGAAGCTAGAATTTTAATGATAGGTGCTAATAATATCCTTAATCCAAAAGATGGTAAACCAATTGTTACTCCATCTCAAGATATGGTACTTGGTAACTATTATTTAACTAAAGAAATAGCTGGTCTTCCAAAAGAAGGACATGTATATAAAGATATAAATGAAGCTTTAATGGCTTATGAAAGAAAAGATATAACTCTTCATACAAGAATTGTTGTACCTGTTAAATCTTTTAAACATAAATTATTTGTTGAAGATGTAATGGATAAATATTTAGTAACAACTGTAGGTAAGATTAAATTTAATGAAATATTACCAGATACTTTCCCTTATATAAATGAAGCAAGTAAAGAAAATATTGAAGGAATAACTCCTAGTAAATTCTTCATTGAAATGGGTAAAAATATACCTGAAGAAGTTGCTAAAATTGAAATAAATAAACCTTATATTCAAAAAGATTTATCTTCAATAATTGCTCAAATATTTAAAAGATATAAAACAACTGAAACTTCAATGATGCTTGATAATCTTAAAAATTTAGGATTTAAGTATTCTACAAAAGCTGGTATTACAGTATCTATTTCAGATATCGTAAGAAGTGATAAAAAAGAAGAAATAATTGCAGCATCAAAAGAAAAAGTTGAAAAAATTAATAAACAATATAATAGAGGTATGATTACTGAAACTGAAAGATATTCAAGTGTTATTGAAACTTGGACAGAAGCTACAGATGCAGTAAAAAATGAACTTAAGAAAATCAGTGAAACTGATTACGATAATCCATTATTTATGATGATGAACTCTGGAGCGCGTGGTAAGATATCAAACTTTACACAGCTTGCAGGTATGCGTGGACTTATGGCAAAACCTTCTGGGGAAACTGTTGAAATTCCAATCACATCATCATTTATCGAAGGACTAAGCGTTTCTGAGTTCTTCTTATCAACACATGGATCAAGAAAAGGGTCTGCTGATACTGCCCTTAGAACTGCCGATTCGGGATATCTAACAAGAAGACTTGTAGATGTGTCTCAAGATATTTTAGTTAGAGAACATGATTGTGGTTCGATTCAAGGTGTAATGGTATATGATTTAGTTAATGATAAAGATGGTTCAGTTATTGAACCACTTGCAGAAAGAATCTTAGGAAGATATTCTAGTAAGAAAATTTTACATCCAGAAACTAAAGAAGTTATACTAAATGCTAATGAAATGATTAATGAAAATACAGTAGTTAAAATTTTAAATGCTGGCATTAAACGTGTAGAAATTAGAAGTGTACTTACTTGTAAAAGTGATAATGGGGTTTGTCAAAAATGTTATGGACGTAACCTTGCTACTGGTAACTTAGTTGAAACTGGTGAAGCTGTAGGTATTATGGCTGCACAATCAA
>CAYJBC010000086.1:0-1847 GCA_964368535.1 uncultured Muribaculaceae bacterium | reverse complement strand
ATATAAGTATATCAATCTTACAAAAAAAAAGCCACAATAAGTGACTTAATTACTATTTTTATTACGATACCACGTAAGGATCATTCCATGTTCCTGAACCCGTTGCCAAGATATAAAATCCAAGAGAAACTAAAGGTCGAACATCGCTACTATTTTGAACACCATCCCTGCCATCACCAATGCCACCATACGAATCCATTCTAAATCCAATGCCACTGCTATAACCAAAATTGTAAGGAGTCCCAAGCCAATATTTACTATTTGTATACAAATAGTAATCAGAATTATTACTTCCATATACTGCTCCTGCAAACGCCACTTCATCTACTGATATTAATCCTACTGGGTAATCAAGTGCCCCGTTTCCGTTTATCGTATCACTTACAGTGTAAGCATCTAGATTATTCAGGCACACTAAACTCGGCGTTTTATTTGTTTCTAGTCTTACATATCCTCCAAAGTACTGTGTTGTTGATCCAGTCCCACTTGCTGCAGTTGTTCCTGCTTCATCTGTGTAAGAAGTTCTATCTCCACAAAACGATGTATCCGATAACTTTGTTTCATATTCTGTGCCTAGTATATTATTTTCATACCACGTATCTATTGTTTGTTTTATTGTACTTTCAGTTGTTAACCCATGTTGCTGTCCAATTGTATACATATATCCTGTGTATTCAACACTATTATGTGCACTGTTAAACGCACTTGTTCCTATATTTGTTCCTGTAAGCATTGTAACTGCTTGTGTTTCATCAGGTTGCACTGTTCCTGAATATATTAATCTTACTGATCCATCTCCATTTATTCTTACTATTCTCCAGTACATATCTGCAAACTTAACCCAGTTATCAGCTACTGCTCCTCTAAAGTAATATGATGTACCATAATCATCAGTTGCCGCAAACATTCCTTGATCATTTGTTGCTACCTGTGAAAAATCAGGTTCAGCATATCCTTCAATTGCTGTTTTACCATTATTATTGACTAATATTTGGTCTTTTAAATTAAATACTTCACCTTGTCTTAAAATAAATTCTGAATCAAATGTTTTTCCTTCATTACCTGTTTGATCTGAGTTTAAGTTTACAAATGTTATTGTTGCTGTCCAATTTTCTACTTTTTCAGACGTTGTTGTTATTGAGTATAGTTCTTTTACTGCGATTAATCCTTCATATGTTGTTACATCAAACCCACTTATATCTGCACTTGTCTTTGCATCTCTTACTGTTTTATGAGTAAGTCCATCTATATCAATTATTTCGTTTCCTTCTGGGTCTGTTATTGTAAGAAGCATCTCTGGAGTATTTGCATCTACTGTATATTCAAAATCATTACTTTTAATATTAAAGTATACATAATATTCTTCAGTCGCACTTCCTACACTTGACGCTGCTCTAAGTGTTGCTGTTGAAGTTGTACTTTCAGTTAGTGACCCAGCATTTTCCGCAAAGTTAGTTAAATTAGCAGTTAAATTTATTGGTGTTCCAGGTGTAAATATCAATGCTTCACTTGTTTCTGTTGTTAAATCAACATCAGTTATTGCAGGTGTTGAAGTAGCGGCTACAAAGAATGCATATGATAAACTACTTACTATCATAAGAATTGAGGCTACTAGTACTGCCAGCTTTATTTTTTCTTTTTTATTTATTTTTGGTTTAATATTTTCTTCCATAATACACACTCCTTTATTATGCGTTAATTATATCAAATTAAGTTTTACTAAGCAATAAAAAAATTCGGTATAAAACCAAACAAATGATTAACTACAAGTAAAATCAATGATATGTTATTTATAGGAATTACTTAAAGATTAAGTGCTTGCCTCCAGTTTCGAGTTTTACTCAGAA
>CAYJBC010000085.1:0-1927 GCA_964368535.1 uncultured Muribaculaceae bacterium | reverse complement strand
ATATTACAACATATGAATCTAAAATATCTTCACTTAGTGTATCTTTAGCAGAATTTACAGAAATATCTGAAGATATTGATGATCAAATTAAAAATCAAAAAGCTTTGATTGAATATTATGAAAATTTAGGATGTAAAGAAGATCAATCTTTAACTGAGTGTGTAGCTGTAGCTAATAATGTATCTTGGCTTAAACCATTTAATTATGGTGTAGTAACAAGTATTTATGGTTATAGATGGTTATGGGGGAGTTTAGACTTTCATAATGCAGTAGACATAGGTGGAAACTGGGAAGGTACTCCAATTTACAGCACAACTAATGGTACTGTTTCAGCAGTAACTTATAGATCTTGGTGTGGTGGAACAAAAGTTTATGTACATTCATATGTAAATGGACAAGCTTACACTGTTTCTTATTTACATTTACTTGAAAATTATGTAAATGTAGGTGATAAAGTAACAACTAATACCGTTATTGGTACTGTAGGTGGTGGAAGCCAAACTTGGTGGGATAGCTGCTCTACTGGAGCACATTTACATTTAGGTGTAGCTACTGGATTTTATCTAGGTGGTGGACCAGATGGATATTCTGATTATGGAACATACGTAGCTAGAGCTATAGAGCCACCAGGATACCCTGGACTTTATGGAGCATTTTATTCAAGAACACAATGGTTTGATTAACATTGTGTTTTTTTCTTATAATTTGGTTGTAAAGTATTAAAAAATAAGATATAATTTGTTTATAATAAGTGAGGTAAAGTATGAATAATGAAAATAATAATAACTTTTCAAATGATAATTTAAATAACAACCCAGTGCCACCGGCTCCAGTTATGAATGAACAACCTGTTGAAAGTTTGGATGCAGTTCCAACTCCTGAGCCTGCATTAGCACCGGTTGTTGAAACTCCTGCAGAAGCACCCGTTATTAATGAAGTTCCTAGTAGTGATGTGAGTCCAATACAAAATGATATACCAATAGTAAATGAACAACCAATTATAAATGATCCTTTTGTTACTAATAATCAAAGTGTTGGTGTTGAGCCAATACTTGAACCAATTACTGATTTAAATAATAATGTTAATAAGAAAAAAGGCCCTAATATAGTTGTTATACTAATAGTAATCCTTTTAGTAGCGGGTCTAGGTTTTGGAGCATATTATTACTTTGTTTTAAATAGTGATAGTGCACCTAGTAATAATGATGTTGAAAATGATACTACTAATGAAGATAATGATGTATCTGAAGATAACACCGATGTACCAGATAATAATACAGTAGATACTGATATAACACTTGATGATGTAATGAATGCACCAGTAAGTCCTGAAAGTGATTTTGAATTTGTTGAAATTGAAGGAGGTACTTTAGAAGTAGACCATTACAAAGGTGAAGGTGGTATAGTAGTTATACCTGATGAAGTAGATGGCATGAAAGTTACTCATATAGATACAGGAGCTTTTGATGGTGAAGATACTATAACTGCAGTAAGACTTGGTGATAATATTGAAATAATACAAGAGAGAGGTTTTTACAATGCAAAAAACCTTCAGTATTTTATTAGTGGTGAAAGATTAGAAGAAATAGGAGGTGCGGCATTCTCTGGGTGTTCTTCATTGATATATATGAAGTTGAATTTAAAACTGGAGAAAATAGCTTCTAGTGCATTTGCATTTTGTGATAAATTGCTTGAACTAGAAATACCTAGTTCAGTAACTAGTTTATCAGGTTCACCAATTGGTGGAATGTCTGAAGAATTTAAACTAATTGTGACAAATGGTTCATATGCACATGCATACTTTAAAGATAGCGTAGAAGACTTGGGTATAGAATTAGAAATTAAGTAATAATCTTAATGAGTTATTTGACTAAGAAATAAACATGAGTTTATTTTTTTTTTGATATATGATACACTAGGATTGGAG
>CAYJBC010000084.1:0-1936 GCA_964368535.1 uncultured Muribaculaceae bacterium | reverse complement strand
TTCTTATTGAGCTTGAAAACATTATCAATGCTAATCAAAATAGCGGTCTTGAACAGTGGGCGAAAATACAATATCTAAAACAAGCGGCTAAGACGGTCAATTTCTTATCGGAAAACAAGTTGAAAGAATACAAAGACTTAACGGCGAAAATCTCGGAAGTCACGGCAGAGAGCGAACAAGCCGCCGACGCACTAAAGAGCGTTGAAAAACAGCTTGCGGATATGGCGGTGCTTATCAAGAATATTTCCACCTACCAAAAGACAAAGCCCGTCTATGACGCATACCGCATGGCAAAGAACAAAGAACAGTACAGAGCCGCCCATGAGAGCAGTATAATTTTGCATGAAGCGGCGGCAAAGGCATTAAATGCGGCACGGATCGGCGGGAAGCTCCCACCCGTCGCCACCCTGCAAGCGGAGTATGCAAAGTTGCAAGAACAGAAAGAAACGCTATACACCGATTACGGGAAGTTAAAAAAGCGTGTTAAGGAATACGATGTTATCAAGCGGAATGTAGACGATATTCTAAGACGCGGCAAAGAGCCGGAACGGGAAAAGGAAACGGAACGGGGGTAGTGTTTTATTATGTAGACTTGTTCACATATTTTTGGTATAATATAGTTGATTATGCAAGGAGGGATATTATGAACGGCGGTGATGTAATAAAGTTTGATGCAAAAAAACAATTTACATATGTTAAGAATTTGGGAAGCGGTGGAACAGGCGACACTCACCTATTCAAAGACGAAACAACGGATATATTATTTGCAATTAAAAAATACGTTCCAAAAGATAAAAGATTTATTGATGACCACTACAAGAGGTTTGTTGATGAAATCAAAATTTTATTCAATATATCTCACCCTAATATCGTTAGAATATATAATTACTATCTATACCCACCAGTAAAAACAGGATTTTTACAAATGGAGTACATTGACGGAGAGAGCATAGATAATTTTGTTCCCGACGGTTGGGGCAAGGACTGGAATGATATTTTTGGAGAAGTAATTTATGCGTTTGAGTATCTTGAACAAAACAGCATATTACATAGGGATATTAGACCAGCCAATATACTTATTAGTAAGAATGAAAGTGTAAAATTGATTGATTTTGGCTTTGGAAAGCAACTAAATGGCACTACGCGTGAAGAAAATAGTATCCTATTGAATTGGCCCGCAACTGAAATGCCAGATGAAGTACAACTTAATCAAGAATATGATGAGCAAACAGAAATATATTTTGTTGGCACCCTGTTTAGGCATTTGTTGAAAGACACTGATTGCGATTTTTATTATCATCATATTATTGAAAAAATGACAAAAATTAATCCCACTCAAAGATATAGTTCATTTTCCGAGATAGTTAGTGATATGTCTAATGGCGTGTTAGGTGAAATAAATTTTTCCGACGAGGAGAAGGAAGTATACCTTAAGTTCGCTATCAGTTTAAGCAGTCATATAAATCATTATGCAGAAAAATATACTCCAATTAACGACATAGCAGTTATACTGCCTAAATTGGCACAGCTTATAAGAAATTCCTCTTTAGAACAATACATACAAGATAATAGCTTGTTGATTGGGTGTTTTATTAATGGTGGTTATAGTTATAAGACAAAAAATGATATTGAAGTACAGACAATTATTGATTTCTATAGTCTTTTAACAGGATTGTCAATTTCAAAACAAAAAATAATTTTAGACAATATATACAGCAGATTATCAACCATAAAAGTTAATGTTGCAGATGATGAGTTGCCTTTCTAAAACAAAAAAACAACGGGGCGCGGTAGCCGATTATGGCCACCGCGCCCCGTCTTTTCGTGGGTGCTGTGCTGTAAAAATGTCACGGTATGAAACGCCGTTTTTGAGGGTCTGAGTATAAAACCATTACCCCCTATGTTTTCGTGCCTGTAAGCCCTTATTATACAAGGC
>CAYJBC010000083.1:0-1938 GCA_964368535.1 uncultured Muribaculaceae bacterium | reverse complement strand
TTCTACTGATTTTTCAGTAATTACAGGTGCATCTATAATATCACTATAATGTTTCATTATTTAAGTGCCTCCTCTATATTTTTAACAGCCGCTTCATCCATTACTACTACATCAGCATTAACTAAATCACGACAATTAATTTCATCAGATAGTAAATATCCTACACTTAGAACGTTTCTACTAGCTAAATATAAATTTTCTACATCTTCTCCTAAAACAAATAATATTTTTTTATCTAATTTAAGATCTGATAACATTTTATTAAAGTCTTTAGTTTTATTAGATTCAATATTAACATTTTCTAATACAACTAATTCTTTGTCTTTTACTTTATAAGTTAAAGCACTCTTAAGAGCTAAAACTCTTTGTTTTTTGTTCATTTTGAATGAGTAATCTCTTGGATCTACACCAAAAGCGATTCCTCCGCCTCTCCATTGAACAGATCTAATAGAACCTTGTCTAGCACGTCCTGTACCTTTTTGTCTCCATGGTTTTCTTCCACCACCAGAAACTTCAGCTCTGCTTTTAGTTTTTCTTGTACCTTGACGAGATGCATCAAGTTGTAATTTGATAGCCATTTTTAAACAGTCATCATTAACTTCTACATTCCAAACAGAATCTTTTAAAGTTAGATCTTTTACTTTTTCACCTTTAAGGTTTTTAACACTAATTTTTGTCATTTATAATTTCCTCCTCTAAAAGCCTTTCTATTTACTTTCTTCTTCAGCAGCCACTTCTTCTACTACAGGTGCTTCTACAGTTTCTTCAACTTCTTCAACAACTGGAGTAGTTTCTTCTACTACTTCATCCACAATAGTTTCAACTTCATAAGCTAAAACTTCTTTTGGATTTGCTTTTCTATTATTTTTAACAGCACTTCTTACAAGTACCATTGTTCCTTTAGCCCCAGGAATATTTCCTGATACTAAAATATAATTTTCAGCTGCATTAACTTCGATTATCTCTAAGTTTTGCATTGTTACAGTTTGATCTCCCATATGTCCAGGTAATTTTTTACCTTTAGGAACTCTCATATATAACATTGTACCCATTGAACCAGGTCCTCTATGATAATGAGATCCGTGAGTCATCGGTCCACGAGATTGGTTATGACGTTTAATAACACCTTGAAAACCTTTCCCTTTACTTGTTCCTGTAGCATCAACTACATCACCAACAGCAAATACTTCAGCACTAATTACATCTCCTAAATTATAAGAGCCTTCAAAATCTCTTATTTCTTTTAAGTAGCGCTTAGGATTTGTGTTAGCTTTTTTAGCATTTCCCATTTCAGGTCTGCTAGCATTTTTTTCTTTTTTGTCAAACACACCTAACTTAACAGCATTATATCCATCAGTTTCAGTTGTTTTAACTTGCATAACTACGTTTGGTTCAACTTCTACTACAGTTACAGGAATTAATTTTCCATCTTTAGTAAAAACTTGAGTCATACCAGCTTTGCGTCCTAAGATTCCTTTCATCTTTAATTTTTCCTTTCTTATAATTTAATATTGATGTCTACACCACTTGGTAAATCTAAGTGAGTTAGTGCATCTACAGTTTCTTTGCTTGGTTCTTTTATATCGATTAATCTCTTATGAGTTCTTTTTTCGAATTGTTCCCTTGCATCTTTGTACTTATGTACAGCTCTTAATACAGTTATTTTTTCAATTTCTGTAGGAAGAGGCACTGGACCAGAAACTACTCCACCAGTTCTTTTAACAGTATCAAGTATTTTTCCCGCAGCTAAATCTAATAATCTGTGGTCAAATGCTTTTAATGTTATTCTAACTTTTCCTTTTGACATTTAAAATGTCCTCCCTTCGCATATATCATTATATACTTGCTCCGAAACGAATAACCCGATAACTAGTATAAATATTTAACAACTTATCCTAGTGTATCGACAACCTCGCACATCTTTGCCAGTCATACGTT
>CAYJBC010000082.1:1209-1978 GCA_964368535.1 uncultured Muribaculaceae bacterium | reverse complement strand
AGAAAAAGTGAATATAAAAGCGATGTAGAAATAAAACCTTTATTACTCATTTGGCACCTCTACTTTAAAACTAGCATAGTTGATCATATCTTTTTCTTCATAAACTGCTACTAACAAATAATCATTTTGTGTAATTGTTTCATCAGAACCTAACGTTTTTATATATTTAAATGTATTTTCATTAATATTGCTAAATGAATTTTCACATACTATATTTTTTGTTTCATGAGTACCATTTATATTATCATTGTTGCAACTACTTATTATATTAAAATCTGCTTTTAAAACAAATACTTCAGTTGCATTAAATTCATTAATGATATTTAGTTTTGTATATATAATTTACATCATCGTAATATAATCTTATATTTTCATTTATAACCGAATAATTATAGGCATAGTACAAAGTTATTAATGATCCAGATATGATTACTACAACTATTAATGTTTCTAAAAGTGCAAATCCCTTTTTGTTCATACTTACCTACCTTAATATAATTATAAACTAGATATATAAAAAAAACTAGTATAAACCAGTTTTTTGTGTATAGTTGTTTTTTTTATAATTCATATAATAACATAGGTGGTTAAATGAAAAGATTTTTTGGTCCAGGTTTTGCAGTAACGATGATATTCATATTATCTATTTTGATATGTTATCAACTATTTATTACATTATTATTTCCTTTTAGATTTAATGTATTTATTTTAATTATAGAAATATTTTTATTATTCTTCTTCATCGGTAGAATAATATGGTTTTGTTAAA
>CAYJBC010000082.1:648-1199 GCA_964368535.1 uncultured Muribaculaceae bacterium | reverse complement strand
TTTTCAGTTTTAAATATATAATCTAATTTACTTCTTATATTTCTAGTATTATCAAACTCGTTATTGTCAAATATTATTTTTGGCGGCATATTTAAGAGTATAAACAACAATTTTTTTTCATGCTCCAATAATGGATATCTTTCCTGGTAATTTTCAAAAACAGCTGAGAAATCATATTGTAAATAATCATTTTGATATAAATTTATTAAATCTAGAACTGGAGTATCTATTTTATGTCTATCCCAACTAATTAAAGCTTCCTTTTCACCTTTAATATAATGATCCACCGTTAAATTATTATGAATAACTGAAACTCTTTGTTTTTTTTCTTTTTTTACAAGTTCATAATATGAGTCTAATTCCTGTTCACAAAAATTTAGTGATCCTGATATTTTGTGAAAATTTTTCATATATAAGTAATGAGAAGGCGCCATATACTTTTCTTTATAAAATTTATTATATAAATTATTATTGTATGTTCTTAAATAGTTTATATTTGAAATTATATTTCCATAAATTTCTTTAAATTTATCTTCTCTAACTTCTTTAAA
>CAYJBC010000082.1:0-588 GCA_964368535.1 uncultured Muribaculaceae bacterium | reverse complement strand
CTTGGGCTCTTTGCTCTACTGGCATTGATGTACTATCTAAATATTCGTAATAATCAAATTTTTCACTAGAATCTATTAAACTAGGATATAAATAAAAATCTCTACTTTTTAAATAATTAAACAAACCTTTTATATTTACATTTTCTGATTTTTCTTTTGAAACCAATTTATTAGAATCTTTAGTTGATATAGTAACTTTTCCATATTTAATATATTTTTCTAAATCATTATTCATCTAAAGGTATTAATATTTTATCTCCAGTTAAAAATTTAATATTTTTATTATACTCTAAAATCTCTGTTTCATTTTTATTATATACTTTTGATATATTATCTAAAGTGTCCTCTTCTTTCATAATATGTATATGGTATGTTACAAAAGTTTCCTCATTTTCTGAGGCAAAATTTAATATAGTATTCATACTAACCTCATCTATTCTTTTTTCTTGTTCTTCGTTTACTTCTGGCACTATCTCTTCTGGTAAACTATCTTCTGAATTTTCTAACCTTTCTTCAAATAAATTACTAAAGTCATTAGGTTCTTCTTCAAACACATCTTTTTTTTCTACTTCTTCTTCACCTTTGACA
>CAYJBC010000081.1:0-2110 GCA_964368535.1 uncultured Muribaculaceae bacterium | reverse complement strand
CTACACGAGAAATATTCATTTCATCTAATAATGTTATATATACATCTTCTTTATATGTTGCTTCATATAATTTAGTTAAAACTTCAGTTTCATTAAACCTTTTAGTAAATTCATTGAAATAACCAAATAATTCAGATGAATCTCTCCATGATGGCTGAACTGATGCTATAGTAGCTTCATTTTCAATCATATTACCAAATGCATAAGCAAGTGATGTTTTACCTGTACCAGATATACCTTGTAATATTATAAGTCTATTTGACGCAAATGAAGCAACAAATAATCTTATTATTTTTTCATCATAGTATAGTTTTAATCTAGATGCTGAAAAATTTCTAAATGCATCACAAAATTCTTTTAATGAAATAGTTTTATTAAATTCAGGAGCCTCATATACGCTCATTGCTTCATCTACTTTAGTTAATCTAAAGAATCTAGTTTCTCCATCCATTACTTTATTAATTATATTACCTTGTTCATCATATTCAACTTCACCCTTCGCAGGATCTGCCATAGATAAGAATTTTTGATTTTCTTCTTTTAATCTTACTACATCCATATTAAGTCTATCAATTTCTTCAACCATTGCTTCTTGTTTAATACGATTGCGTCTGTATTTAAATAATCTACGTACTGCTAGAACTATTAAGAAAATTAATATACCATATATAACAAGTAAACAAAGTATTGTAAGAATTATAATAATAACCCCTGCTCCACTTAATTCTTCGCTATACTTATTTATTACATCAATATAATTTAGTACATTAAACATTTGGAATAATCCTTGACCTAGTGCTTTAAATATATTAGCAATCCCTTCAAAGAATGGTTCCATAAACTCTATAAAAAAATCATTATATACGTCCATATTATTTATCTCCCTTCAAACACATCTTTATTAACTGATCTTCATCTATGTATTCTAAATTATCATTTATATAAAAGTGTTTATTTTTCGCTTTTTCTATAAATGCTTCAAACTTAGGATTATTCTTAATAAACTTTGGTGTTACATATAATGTATAATCAAACTTTATATTCGAATAATCTACTATAACCTCATCTTCAGGTATAAATATAGCTAAATCAAATCCATAATCTTTTAACACTTTAAACTTGTCATAATTAAGTTTATAATCATTAAACCCAACCGAAAACGTCACATAACTTCTTAAATATTCATTAGAGAATATTTCTTTAATTTTATTTACGTTAGCCTTAACAGTCAAAAGTCTCGCACTAATCGGCAGTAAAAATCTAGGTATATCACAGTTATTAGCAATAGCTTTTAGTATACTTATGCACGCTAGTTCATAAGATACTGGCAAAAAAATTTCTTTATATTTATATTTATCATATACTTTCTTAACATCAGTTTGATCATATTTATCTAAATTACCAAACTCTTTACGATAATCAATAAAATATACATCATCAGCATATTTAGCAAATAAATTATATGATTCACTATCCTTAACCGCCTCAAAGAATCTTAATTCTTTTCTCTCAGTTTCCTTTATTTTATTAGCAAGTATATCCAAAACAAATGGATTTTTTTCGATATGATGATTCTCAAGTACATCACCAAATAATTCATTTATCTTATCTACTATGATTTTTACTTGAACGCCTTTATTGTAAAAACTTATATCTTTATCTACATTAGTAACAATATAAATAATTAATGTTAAATTATATATACTTTTTTTATATTTTTCTTTTATTTCATTATATCTAGGTCCATAATAATCTGAAATAACAGCTAAAGCAAGAGTCATTTTAAAATCCTTCTCACTTAAATTATCTACATTTAATTTCTCTAAATCACTTATATCACGCAAATAATATTTAGTTACATATATTTTTAAAATATTATCAGTTAATGTCTTTAATTCTTTATCACTAACCCATAATTTTTCATCTTCAAGTTCATAAACTTTATAAAGAGTTTCTGCATAAGAAACTAAAGTTTTATGCTTAAAATCTAAATATTTTTCAATTAACATATTTTGCACATTAATCAGCATTCCTTTACTCTATTCTTTATAAATTATAACAAAGTATTTATTCATTTGCAATACAATAACCTAAACTTATAAAAGTTTCT
>CAYJBC010000080.1:655-2146 GCA_964368535.1 uncultured Muribaculaceae bacterium | reverse complement strand
ATTCCTAAAATGAATATATTATTGGTGTTTTTATATTATTTAATTTTGTATTTGTCTATTACAAAAAATTATAAATATATTTATTATTTAATAATCGTTCTTTTGTTAAACGAAAATATAAATAAATTAAATCCTAAATATGATATCTATTTTATAGATATAGGGCAGGGAGATTCAACTATATTAATTAGTCCATTTCAAAAAGAGATAATAATTATTGATACTGGTGGAAGTATTTATTATGATTTAACTTCTAATATAGTATTATTTTTAAAAAGTTTAGGAATAAAGCAAATTGACATATTAGTTTTATCTCATGGAGATTATGATCATATAGGAAATGCAGTTAAACTTTCTGAAGAAATTGAAATAAAAAGTGTTATGTTCAATAAAAATGAATTTAATGAGGAGGAAATGAGAATTTTTGAATTAAATATAAATGTAACTGATTATGTTAATCTTGATTATTTTTATGGTTATAATATAAACAATCATATTAGTAGTAATGAAAATGATTCAAGTATAGTATTAAATTTATATATGAATGGAATTTATATACTTTTTACTGGAGATATAAGTGTCGATATATTAGACGTTATTATAAACAAGTACAATATAAATACTAATATTTTGAAGGTTAGTCATCATGGTTCAAAAGATGGTACTAATAAATCAGTGGTGGATAAACTTAATTTTGATTATGCTATTATAAGTGTAGGAGCAAATAATTTTTATGGTCATCCTAATAAAGAAGTTTTAGAAGCATTAGAAGGCAAAAAAATTTATCAAACTAGTATTAATGGAACAATAAATTTAGAAATTGATCAAAAAGTGTATAACTTTTCTTTGTATGAACCATAAAATATAATATCACTACTATTTGTAGTGTTTATATAGATAGAGCAAAATAATTTTGCTCTTTTTGTTTAGATAGTTTATAATAAACATAAGAGGTATTTATGAATAACTATTTAATTGTTAGCAGTTCTTATAAATTAATTGATATTGAATTAAAGAAAATTGTTAAAGACCAAGAATATACATCTATAAATTTATCAATTAGTAGTATAGAAAATTTATTTGAAGAATTGTCTTATAGTTTTTTTGACAATGATCAAAAAATTATAGTAATTAAGAATGCTCCTTTTTTTGATTCTAAAAAGAAATGTGAAGAAGATGAAAAAAGAATTTTTAAATATTTGGAAAGTAACAATCAAAACAACATATTAATATTTATTTCACAAACTATTGATTCAAGAAAAAAAATAGTTAAGTTATTTAAAGAACAATATACAGTAATTGAACAAGTCATTAATTATAAAAATATATATGATTATATAAATAACTATATTAAAGATAATAAGTATACTAGTGATTATAATTTTGCTAAATACATGGTAAATTTATATGGACTTAATTTTGATTTAATTGTAATGGAGTTAGAAAAAATATTTTTATTTTTTGCTAAACCTTGTCAAATAAACACAAATG
>CAYJBC010000080.1:0-645 GCA_964368535.1 uncultured Muribaculaceae bacterium | reverse complement strand
GTAAAAGATATAATATCGGTGCCGTTTGATGATAATATATTTCATTTTATAGGTGCAGTAATAAATAAAGAAAATGATAAAGTGTACAAATTATTAAATGAGCTTAAGTTATATAAAGTTGATGCTGTTAATTTGCTTATGCTTCTTGCAAGGGAATTTAGAATACTTTTTGATATAAAAAAAATGTACGAAAATAGAATGGATTTTTCACAAATGTTAAAAGAATTAAAAATGCAAGAGTGGCAACTTAACAAAAAATATCAAGAATCTTTGATTTACTCTGAAAAAGAAATACTGAATTTCATTAAAGAAATAGCTATTTATGATGAAAAAATTAAAAGTGGTAAAATAGATAAAGATGCAGCACTTAAATTATTTATTTTAAATACTATGACATAAAAAAATATTGGTTATCCCAATATTTTTTGTGTATTTTTAAAACTTTTTTTTGTGAATTTATCTAATATTTCTTCACCGTATTCATTTACTAGTTTTTTTGCGAATTCATCTACTATGACTCCCGCGCCTAAAGGAACTGTTGTATTGAGTTCTTCTTCTATTTCTTTCATTTTAGCAAGAAATAAATATCTACTTATTATTGATGCTGCTGCAACGGAATATACTTGATCTTCTGCTTTAGTTAAA
>CAYJBC010000079.1:0-2216 GCA_964368535.1 uncultured Muribaculaceae bacterium | reverse complement strand
GAAACATTATAGTGATATTATAGATGCACCTGTAATTACTGAAAAATCAGTAGAACTTAAAGAAAAAAATGTTTATGTATTCAAAGCAAATAAAAAAGCTACGAAGCCTGAGATTAAAAAAGCAATAGAAGGTGCGTTTAATGTTAAGGTTAAAAGTGTAAATACAAGTAATACTAAACCTAAAAAAAGAAGAGTAGGAAAATACGCTGGAGAGACTAAAACTTATAAAAAAGTGTACGTAACACTTGTTGACGGTCAATCTATCGATTTATAGTAGGAAGGAAAAGTTAATATGGCAATTAAAAAATATAAACCAGTCACACCTGGTCGTCGTGGAATGACAGCTTTAGCAAATGATGAACTTACAACTAGTACTCCTACTAAGTCACTTACTAAAATTAAAAGTAAAACAGGTGGTAGAAATAACCAAGGTAAAATGACAGTTCGTCACATCGGTGGTGGAGCTAAACAAAGATATCGTGTAATCGATTTTAAAAGAAATAAAGATGGAGTTACTGGTAGAGTAGCTACTATTGAATATGATCCAAATAGAAATGCTAATATAGCTTTAATTAACTATAGAGATGGTGAAAAAAGATATATTATAGCGCCTAGTGGATTAAAAGTGGATATGATTATTGAAAGTGGAGCACAAGCTGACATTAAAGTTGGTAATGCACTACCTCTTGAAAATATTCCGATGGGTACTACAGTTCACTGTGTTGAACTTAAACCTGGTAAAGGTGCAGAACTTGCAAGAAGTGCTGGAGCATCTGTTCAAATTCTTGGTAAAGATGGAAAATATGTTATTGTTCGTCTTGCATCAGGAGAAATGAGAAAAATCTTAGGAACATGCAGAGCTACAATTGGTACTGTAGGTAATGAAGATTATAACCTAGTTAATATAGGTAAAGCTGGACGTAAACGTCACATGGGTGTTAAACCGACTAACCGTGGATCAGTAATGAATCCAAACGACCATCCACATGGTGGTGGTGAAGGTAGAAGCCCAATAGGACGTAAGAGTCCAATGACTCCTTGGGGTAAACCAGCTCTAGGAACAAAAACACGTAAAACTAAGAAAGCTTCTACTAAGCTAATCATTAGTGGAAGAAAGAAATAGGAGGATAAATAATGGCTAGAAGTTTAAAAAAAGGACCTTTCGTTGAAAAATCTTTAATGAAAAAGGTTAATGAAATGAATAAAAATGCTAAGAAAACTGTTATTAAAACTTGGTCTAGAAGATCAACAATATTTCCTGAATTTGTAGGTAATACATTTGCAGTACATAATGGTAAAGAATTTATCCCAGTTTACGTAACAGAAGAAATGGTAGGACATAAATTAGGTGAGTTTGTAGGAACTCGTAAATTTAATGGTCATGCAGGAAATAAATAGGAGGTAATATGGAAAGTTATGCAATACATAAAAGAGCTATAATTAAACCTAGACTTGCTAGAATGACTATGGATTTAATTAGAGGTAAAGATATTAATACTGCTAGAGGTATATTAGATAACACTAATACTAAAGCAAGTAGATTAATTATAAAAGTATTAAACTCAGCAGTAGCTAACGCTGTTAATAATAATGGTGCTAATGAAGCTGAATTAAAAATTAAAGAATGTTTTGTTAATCCGGGTCCTGTTTATAAGAGAATCAAATTTGCATCTCGTGGGAATGTGGACAGAAACGATAAAAGAACAAGTCACATCACAGTATGTGTTACAGATGGGAAAGGTGAATAAGCATGGGACAAAAAGTTAATCCAATAGGGTTTAGACTTGGTGTTAATAAAGATTGGGAATCTCGTTGGTATGCTGATAAAGATTTTGCTAAAAAATTAAATAATGATTTAAAAATTAGAGATTTTGTTGCAAAAAAACTTAAAGCTGCTGCGGTATCTAAAACTATTATTGAAAGAAAAAATTCTCGTGTTGATATCACACTTTATACTGCTAAACCTGGTGTTATAATCGGTCGTGGCGGAGAAGATATCGAAAAATTAAGAAAACAAATTGGAAAATTAGTTAAAGAAGAAGTATTTATAAATATAGTAGAAGAAAAAAGACCTGATTTAAATGCTAAATTAGTTGCTGATTCAATTGCTATGCAAATTGAAAACAGAGCTCCATTTAGATCTGCACAAAAAAGAGCTATCAGAAACACTATGAAATCTGGAGCTAAAGGAATTAAAACTTTAGTATCAGGTAGAC
>CAYJBC010000078.1:0-2231 GCA_964368535.1 uncultured Muribaculaceae bacterium | reverse complement strand
CATCTGTCACATTAAATCCCTTATTAACTTTATTTTCATAAACTCTATCCTGTATTTTTCTTATGTTCATTTTATTACCTCGTTTCTATTTTCTTTCTTACTTTCTGTAAAGTTCTTTTCTCTAATACCTTTTCTTTAAATTTATTTTTTTTAACAATTTTTTCTTTTTTCTTATCCAAAATATTTGTTACACTATTCATCTTATTTTTATATTGTAAATCTTTTTTCATATGTGGATATTTATTATCAATTTTCTTACTAATCTCATTTATAGCTAACACATTATTTTCACACACAACTTTATCATCTTCTAATATATCTTTATGTTTAACTGGGTAAATATTTTCAACTGCCTTATTATCTTTGCTAATTATATTATCTAAAAATACTAATTCTTTTTTTATAACTTTATTATCTGAATAACTTTTAAATATTTTACTTTTAAAAAAATTAGTGATTCTTTTAAAAATATTATTTGAATTTTCTATTTTATCTAACTGCTTGTATATTAAATATTTTTCTTTCTCAAAATCATTTATTTCTTGAACCGATTTTATATTAAGCGAATCAAGAAGTTCTAAATTTTTTTTATCTACATCATTCATAAGATCATGATGAATTCTTTCATCATCTTTACTTATATCTTTGTTAAGTTCTAATTTAAATTCATCATAATCTTTTTCTTTTTTATCATCAGTATTATCTTTAATATTATATAACTTATTTTTATAATTATTTAATTTATCAAGAGACTCTTTATCTATATTTTCAGTTAACAATAATTTTTCTATTCTAAGTATTTCTACATCAATATGTTCATGTACTATATCGTAATTTCTATCTTCAATTTCTTCTTTTATAGATTCTTTTTGATATAAAAACATAAGCATATTATCTATTTCATGTGTATTAATATGATTATAATTTATTTCCTCTATTATTTTTTGTTGTTCAATTTTTTCTTTTTTATTTACTTCTTCTAATTTTTTAGGCTTTCCCACTTTTATATCTTCATTTGCTTTTTCAATTTCTACTTCCATTTCTTTTGCTAAATCATTTTTAGCAAATTCAACAACCACTTCATCATTTTTTTCTTCCATTATTTTTATTGTCTCTAATGCGAGATTTACTGCCCCTAAATCTATAATTTCCTCTAATGTAGTTTCATTTATTTTTAAAACCACTTCTTTTTCAATTTCTTGGTGAGATGATAGGATTTTTATTAAATCTTTTTTAGTATTTTCTTTAGTATATTCTTTAACTAAAATATTATCTTCTATTTTTTCTGGTTTTTCATTTACTATTTCTTTTTCATTAAATTCTTTAGCTTCTAAAATATTACCTACACCATTTTCTTTAATAAAAGGCTTTTCATAAACCAATTCTTTTTCATATAATTCTTCATTTTTTTCTTCACTACTTAACAATTCTAAATCCATATTAAATACTAGTAACTCTTTTATTTTATGAACAGTTAAATTTTTAACTGTATAATCTTTATTAATGTTTTTTATTATTTTCTTTTTTAAACGTTTAAGATCATACATATCTAAAGTTAATTTATATCTTTCTTTAAGTAGTACATCAATTGCATTTTCAAGCAAAATTTTCTCCGCTTCGTGTGCATTAATAGTTTTAGTAATTTTATCATCTATAATATTATCATATAAACTAGGTTCCCTAATAAACTCTTTTTTTACTCTATTTATATATACATCAATATTTTTTTCTAAATCACTTTTCTCTTTAGTAAAATAACTAATTATTAATTTTACTAGCAAGAACAAAATAACTATAGGTAAAAAAACTATAATCAATATTACTATAAGTATTTTTTTTACATTACTTCTTTTCATAATTAATATTATATCAATCTTCCAAACAAAAAGCCATAATCAATGGCCATTTAAATAATTTTTTATTTAAAATATAAGATCAACAATAATAAATGTAAAACAATCATAAGAGGTATTAAAAAAATAAATTTTATTTTTTTAGTTTTATGTCTAAAGATATTCATTGACATAAAAGCGCCAACACTACCACCAATCAATGATAAAAACAAAAGCGCATTTTCACTAATACGCTTTTTGCTTTTAATTGCTTTAATTTTATCAATATAATATATTATAAATGTTAAAATATTTATTACAATTATATAGTATAACATTTTACCTATTATTAAGTACCGCTTGAGCTGCTGCAAGTCTTGCTATAGGTACTCTAAATGG
>CAYJBC010000077.1:0-2288 GCA_964368535.1 uncultured Muribaculaceae bacterium | reverse complement strand
TTCCGGTATGCCCAACAGCAAAACCAGGTCCAATTTCTGTGGTGTACGGTATGCTGAAATGAAATTTTTGAGATAAATATAAATAGTGTATTCGAGAAACTAGAAATTTAAAACTATTAGTACTCTTGGAATAGTAGGCAGCTTTTCTAAAGGCTATTGTACATCTAACAGAAGGATTGAGTAATTTATAAAATTTAGGTCGTATATTTTTGCCAAAGCAGCGATCTAAAGTATAACAAATAAATAAATAAAAGTAAAGGGAAATTAATATGCCATTAGTATCAATTATTATACCAGTATATAATGTTGAAAAATATTTAGATAAATGCATAGAGTCAGTAACAAATCAAACCCTAGAAGATATAGAAATTATTTTAATTAATGATGGTAGCGGTGATAATAGTCCCAAGCTGTGTGATAAATGGGCAAAGAAAGATAGTAGAGTAAAGGTTATTCATCAAGAAAACTGCGGGGTTTCAGTCGCTAGGAATATAGGTATTAAAATTGCTACATCTAAATATATAGCGTTCATAGACAGTGATGATTATATCTCTAATAAGTATATTGAAAAATTATTTAATGAAGCTCAAGATAGTTTTGCAGATGTAGTTGTGTGTAATTTTAATAGAGTTACTGAAAAAGGAGATGTTTTAAACACTGATCAATGTAGAGTATCCAAAGGTGTATTTAATGGCATAGAAATATGTGAAATGTTTAGTAGCATACCGGTTACATTTATTTCTCCATGTTTTAAATTATATAAAAAAGATTTATTTATAGATGTTAAATATCCAATTGGCAAGATAAATGAGGATGAGGCAGTTGCACATAGACTAATTTTTCCTTGTGAAAAAGTTGTAATAGTTGAAGATGTACTATATTTCTATGTTAATCACGATAATAGTAAAAATATTTCATCAAATATAAATGAGTATAATTTTACTGATTCAATAGATGCATTCTATGATAGGTTATTATACTTCACTGAAAAAAATGATAATTTAAGAAAATTAGCAGAAAAAGAATATTTGTACACTATTTTTATACAAGTAGGGAGATTGAAAACTTATTCCAAAGTAGCAAAAGGTAAAATAGAAACTACTAAAAAACAATTGAATAATATTTACGAATCTATCAAAAAAAATGACCTATTAACTTTGCAGCATAGAATAGTCTTGTACAGTATTAAGTATATGCCTATCTCAACAAGAGTTATTGCGAGAATTTGGTATAAATTCATTTTTGGAGGACGGTAAATGGCTTTGGTATCAATAATTATTCCAGTATATAATGTTGAAAAGTATTTAGATGTATGCATGGAATCGGTGATAAATCAAACTCTGCAAGATATAGAAATCATTTTAATTAATGATGGTAGCAGTGATAATAGCCCTAAGATATGTGATGAATGGGCAAAGAAAGATAGTAGAATAAAAGTTGTTCATCAAAAAAACAATGGTGTATTTAAGACCAGAAAAACAGGTGCTGAAATATCAAAAGCACAATATATCGGGTTTGTAGATAGTGATGACTTCATTGAAAAAAATATGTTTGAAAAGCTATATAACAATGTTATTAGCGCTAATGCTGATATAGTTCAATGTGGTGTTAGATTATTTTATGAAGATAATAAATTTCAAAACTTTGGTTATGAAAGAGAAGAATTTTTTGTTAAGAATGATATTTTCAACAAAATTGTGAGGTTATATATAGAAGAAGGTTGTTATTTAAAAGGAGTAGACTCTTACTTATATAATAAACTTTATAAAAAAGAATTATTTGTTAAAGCTGTCTCGCATATCGAAAATAGTATAAGGTTAAGGGAAGATGCATTAATTAACTTATGGGCATATTCATTTTGTGAAAAGAAAATCGTTTTAAAAGATAATTATTTATATCATTATAGACAACTTCCAGCATCAGTTTCACACTTATTTAAACCTCATTTACTCCAAGATCAAAAGCTGTACTTTGAAGAAGTGAGTAAAATAGCAAAAATGTTTCAACTAAAGACAAATGGATTAGAAGTAAGAAAAGACTATGCTTATTGTGGTCTTATTCAAATGATTATAAGCACAGATATTTATTTTTTTGATAAATCAAAATACTTAAAAAAATGCTATAGAGAAATGAATGATAAAACAATTTTAAAAGATTATTCAAATATAGTTGATAACCCTTTGAAAAGTCTATTTAGGCTAATCAAAATGAAAATGTTTATAGTAGTTTCAATAGGAACACAATTAGTAATTAAGCTTAGAAAGCGAAGAGGATAAGTAAATGGCATT
>CAYJBC010000076.1:0-2437 GCA_964368535.1 uncultured Muribaculaceae bacterium | reverse complement strand
TACCACATCTTTCACAACGAGTATATTCTCTAGTACTAAATTTAGCTTTTCTTTTGTTTTTAACTTTCAAACTAGTTCTTGCCATAGGTCCTCCTTAATTTCTAAAAGGCATTCCGAAAGCTTTAAGTAAGCTTTTTGCCTCTTGGTTTGTATTAGCAGTAGTAACGAATACTATATCCATACCACGCACTTTAACAACATCATCATATTCAATTTCAGGGAATATTAATTGTTCTTTAATTCCTAATGTATAGTTTCCACGTCCATCGAAAGCTGTTCCAGATACTCCACGGAAATCTCTAACACGAGGTAAACTAATTTTAATTAATTTTTCCATAAAATTATACATATTTTCTCCACGTAATGTTACTTTAACACCAACGCTTTGACCTTCACGAAGTTTAAAACTTGCTATAGATTTTTTAGCTTTAGTAACAACTGGTTTTTGACCAGATATTAAAGCTAAATCAGCTACAGCCGCTGTGATGAATTTTTCATCTTTAGAACCTTCACCAACACCCATATTAATAATAATTTTATCAAGTTTAGGTACAGCCATAATTGAAGAATAATTAAACTCTTTCATTAAAGAAGGTGCTATTTCATCATTATAAAGTTTTTTCATTGTACTTTGCATAATTATTTCCCTTCCTTCTTAGTAGTTTTCTTTACTTCTTTTTTTTCTACTGTTTTTTTAACTTCTTTTTTAGCTTTTTCAGCTACTACTTTTACGTTAGATACATGAATAGGTGCTTCAATTTCGAATATTCCACCTTTATCATTATTATTAGTTGGTTTAGAATGTTTTTTAATTATATTAACACCTTCAACAACTACTTTGTTTTTCAATTTTAAAGTTTTAATTACTTTACCTTGTTTACCATTGTCTTTTCCAGTAAGTACTAAAACATTATCTCCTACTTTAACTTTCATATATCCTCCTATAATACTTCCGGAGCTAAAGATACAATTTTATTATATTCTTTTTCTCTTAGCTCTCTAGCAACTGGTCCAAATACACGACTTCCAACAGGAGATTTATCATCTTTAATTAAAACGCATGCATTATCAGAAAATTTAATATATGATCCGTCATTACGTCTAATTCCTTTAACAGTTCTCACGATAACAGCTTTAACAACTTTACCTTTTTTGATTTGTCCATTTGGAAGTGATTTTTTAACTGTTCCAACCACTACATCTCCGATATTACCAAATTTAACTCTAGATCCACCTTCAACTCTAATAACTAAAAGTTCTCTAGCGCCACTATTATCAGCAACTTTAAGTCTTGATTCTTGCATTACCATACTTAAAACCCTCCTTAAAGAACAACAGCTTTAGTTAGAACTTCTACTAATTCAAACTTTTTAGTTTTACTAATAGGATTAGTCATTCTAATTTTAACTGTGTCTCCAACAGCTGCTGTGTTTTTTTCATCATGAGCAGCATATTTTTTACTTGATTTAACTCTTTTACCGTATAAACGGTCTTTTTTATGAGTTTCAACTAAAACAGTAATTGTTTTATCATTTTTACAGCTTACTACTGTACCAACTAGTTCAAATTTACTCGCAGCCATTATTTAACACCTCCAGCTATTTCTCTTTCATTTAATATTGTTTTCATTCTAGCAATATCTTTTTTTAATATTCTAAGCTCAGCAGGTTTTTCTAAATTCCCCGTAGCTTGTTTCATTCTTTTATCGAATAATTCTTCTTTCGATTTAATTATCTTACTATTTAGCTCTTCGCTTGATAATTTTCTAAGTTCATTAATTTTCAAGTGAATCACCACCCTTTTCTTTCATTACAAATTTTGTTTTAACTGATAGTTTATGAGATGCAAGACGAAGTGCTTCTCTAGCAATTTCTTCTTCTACCCCAACAACTTCAAACATTATTTTTCCAGCCTTAACTACTGCTACATATTCATCAATAGCACCTTTACCTTTACCTTGACGTGTTTCAAGAGGTTTTTTAGTTCTAGGCATATGTGGGAATATATTTATAAATACTTTCCCACCACGTTTCATATAACGTGTCATAGCGATACGAGCAGCTTCAATTTCTCTTGCTGAAATCCAAGCACCTTCAACGGCTCTTAGACCATAATCACCAAAATGAAGTTCTAAGTTACCTTTAGCTTTTCCATCGTAACTAATTCTATGACTTTTACGATATTTAGTTCTTTTTGGCATCAACATTTGAATCTGCCTCCTTTACGTTTCTTTTCTTAGCAGGAAGAATTTCATCTTTATATATCCATACTTTTACTCCAATTTTACCGTAAATAGTATCAGCTTCACTTATTGCATAATCTACATCAGCTCTTATTGTATGTAGAGGAACAGTTCCTTCAGTATAACCTTCACTTCTAGCCATTTCAGCTCCACCAAGTCTACCTGATACTAAAGTTTTAATTCCTTTAGCTCCAG
>CAYJBC010000075.1:0-2438 GCA_964368535.1 uncultured Muribaculaceae bacterium | reverse complement strand
CACAGTTAGGAGGAAAATATGAAAAAACATAGTAAAAAATATGTGGAAGCATTAAGTAATATTGATGTTAATAAAGTTTATACAACTGCTGAAGCAGTAGAATTAGTTAAAAAAACTTCTACTACTAAATTTGATAGTACTGTTGAACTAGTATTTAACTTAAATATTGATGCAAAAAAATCAGATCAACAATTAAGAGGTTCATTAGTTTTACCTAATGGAACTGGTAAAAGTAAAAAAGTATTAGTTTTTGCTAAAGGAGCTGCTGCTGAAGCTGCTAAAGAAGCTGGAGCTGATATTGTTGGGGATAAAGAATTAATTGAAAAAATTAAAACTGAAAACTGGTTTGATTTTGATGTTATAGTAGCATCTCCAGATATGATGCCTGAAGTTGGAAAAATAGGTAACGTTTTAGGTCCACGTGGACTTATGCCAAACCCAAAAGTTGGTACAGTTACACCTAACCCAGCTGAAGCAGTAAAAAATATTAAAAGTGGAATGGTTGCTTATAAAAATGATACATATGGTAACGTACATACAATCGTTGGTAAAGTATCTTTTGATAGCAAAAAACTTTTAGAAAATGTTAACTATGTAATATCTACAATTACTAAGGCTAAACCTACTGGTGTTAAAGGAATGTACATTGAAAGCGTTACTTTAACTTCAACAATGGGACCTGGTATTAAATTAGATAAAAATAGTTTTGACATTTAATTACATTTGTAATATAATAACGAATAGAAAAGCAACTCACCGAAGAAAGTAGGGAACGAAAGTTTTAATTATCCTACCGAGGGAACTTAAAAACTTTTTCTAGTTTTTAGCTTCCCCTAGTGGAAGCTTTTTTATATAAAAAAAGGAGGAAATATGGCAAGTCAAAAAATTCTTGAAGGAAAAAAAGTTGTTGTTAATGAAATTGTTGATAAAATTAAAAACAATGAATCTGTTATAATTTTTCAATATCAAGGCTTAACAGTATCTGAACTTACAAGTTTAAGAAAAGAATTATTCAAAATTGACTCTGAAGTAAAAGTTTATAAAAATACACTTTTAAAAAGAGCTATGGATGAACTTAATCTTAATATTGATGAATTTTTAGCAGGACCTAATGCAATTTTATTTGGTAAAGATTTACTTGAACCAATTAAAATCATTTCAGAATACGCTAAAAATAACAAAAAACTTGACATCAGAGTTGGTGTTATAAGTGGAACAGTTTCTGATAAAGCTGTAATCAAAGAATATGCAGATATTCCATCAAGAGAAGGATTACTTACTATGATTGCTGGAGGAATGATCCAGTACGTTAGAGACTTCGCAATTTGCGTAGATCTACACGCCAAAAATTTAGAAGGGAAGAGTGAATAAATATGGCAAAATTAACAAAAGAAGATATTATTAAAAGTATCGGCGAAATGACAATTCTTGAACTTAAAGAAGTTGTTGACGCAATGAAAGAAACATTTGGTGTTGATCCATCTGCTGTAGCTGCTGCACCTGCTGCTGGAGCTGCTACTGAAGAAGGACCATCAAGCAAAACAGTTGTACTTAAATCAGCTGGAGCTAATAAAATAGCTGTTATCAAAATTCTTAAAGAATTAACTGGTTTAGGATTAGTTGAAGCTAAAGGTTTAGCTGACAACGGTGGAAATGTTAAAGAAAACGTTCCTGCTGAAGAAGCTGAAGCTATCAAAACTCAATTAACTGAAGCTGGCGCTGAAATCGAATTAGCTTAATTTAAATTAGAATGTGAAAACATTCTTTTTTTATGAAAAAATATTGTAAAAAATTTTCATAGTGTTATAATGAAAATAAATAGACATATAATGTGTTTACTTAAGAAAGGAGAATATATGAAAGGATTAAAAATAGTAGGATTAGCCTTATGTTCATGTATGTTAATAACTGGATGTGGTGAAGAGTCTGCATCAGAAGATGAGTCAAGCAAAAAATTGTCGTGTGAATATAGTTCGGATTTTTTATCAGAAGAAAACAGTATCGAATTAACTTTTGAAGATGATAAAATCTCTGAAGGAATGCTAAAGTTTGGTTCAGCTACAGGCTTTGATCAAGATTATGCAGATTCAGTATGTGACAGTTATGAAATGAACGATGGTATATCATGCTCAGCTACAGTAGAGAATGAAGACGAAGATGATGTATATACTACTTATGAATTAACTGGCAATAGTGACGAAGGAATTAGAGCGATGTTAAGTCAAAGAGAATCAATTGAAGGAACTACTTTAGAAGAAATTAAAGCAGCACTAGAAGAAGCAGATTATGTTTGTGAATAATATTGCAAAAAAATTCTAAAATATATTGACAAAACATATAATTAAATGATATATTATTAACACTATTTTATTAAGTTCTACCTCGCGTAGAGCTTAATTTAAAAGAATATACGATACACCAGGATGTGTGTATATGGA
>CAYJBC010000074.1:0-2590 GCA_964368535.1 uncultured Muribaculaceae bacterium | reverse complement strand
AAAGAGGCTTTTTCACTGAACGAGAACCTGTAAAAGTGAAACATGGTATTAAGCAAGAAATATTACTTTTTAAGGAGTTAATATATTCAGTAGGCATTAAATTTGCTATATGCAATTTATATTATTCAATTATAACTAGGCGAGTTTTAGGAATAGCAGGTACTGAAAAAGATAAAGATTACACACAATATTTAAGTATGAAATATAATAAATAATATGGAGAAGTTAAATGAGCGCTAACAAAAGAATTTTATCACTAGATGGATTAAAGGGTATATCAGCAATAATGGTTTTTGTGGGACATTATGCAAGTGTGTGGCAATTTGCACAAGAAATGCAACCACTAAACTTTGTTTTAAATATTGCAATTCAAGGATATGCACCAATCGGAAAGTTTTTTAATGAAAGCTTTTGGCTATATATTTTTTTAGTAATTAGTGGATTTCTATTAGCTAATAAAAAAATAAATAATGTAAAAGATATATTAATAGAAATGTTAAGGCGTTTTTTTAGATTATTTATCCCTATTTTATTTTCATTGATTCTTATCGTTGTTTTACAAAACACATTTGGGTTTTATAATTCAAAAATGAGTGAATATTTTATTTCACCATTTATTCAAAACTCATATACAGATACTCTTAAATTTACTAATGTATTCATAGATACATTTAGAGTTATATTATTTGGATATTTTGATTACAACGAACCTTTTTGGATGATTTCCTCATTATTTTATTCTTCAACGTTAATCTATGCAGCTAATTTTTTAGTAAATAAAAATAAAAGATATCTTTTGTTAATTAGCGTTATGATGATTTTATTAGCAGGTTTATTGTTTGAATTAGTAGGGGTCAGTTGTGCATTAGGTTTTTATATTTATCATATAAATGACTACATTGACAGTTCGAAAATTCCTAATAAAAAATTAAAAAGGCTATTGATCGCAAATGGCTTTGTGTTTTTGTTTATTTTTTCTGGGTTATATAATGCGGTATGGTATAATAGCATGAAGGTAATTCCCTTGCCGAATTTTACATATGAAATTGAAAATGCAATAGGAGCAGTGGGAGCAGCTAGTTTAGTTTTTTTAGTGATACATATAGATGCCCTTAAGAAAGTTTTTGAGAGTAAAATAGCTATAAATTTATATAAAATAAACTGGGGAGTATATGCATTTCATTGGCCAATAATGTGTTCATTTACTTGCTACTTTGTGATATGTTTTAATGAAATGAATCCAACACAACTTTTCATATTATGCCTTGCGCTAACTACAATTATAGTTTTAATAGTTGCGTGGATTTATTATCACACGATTGAAAAAGTGAGTAATTCAATTTTGTTACTACTGAATAAAAAATATATAGGCAACATGAAAATAAGGAAAGAGAAACAATAATGAAGAAAGTTTTTATAACAGGAATATCAGGTATGTTAGGGTCAAACTTAGCGTTTAATTTAAAAGAATACACTAATACATTGTGCAGCTATGGTGAATGTTGATTTATGTGAGCAAAATCCGATAGAAGCTGAGAGTATAAATGTTAAAGCAACAAATGCTTTGAGAATAATATGTCATAAACATAATGTGAAATTTGTATTTATTTCTTCAGATGCTGTTTATGATGGAAGATATGTGGAGTTGAGTAAAGAAACTGATAAGGTGTTGCCAATAAATGCTTATGCAAAAACGAAATTAATTGCCGAAGAAAATAGTTTAGAAAGTAAAGATAGCTTAATAATAAGAACTAATATGTACGGATTTAACTACAGAGATAAAAAATCTTTTAGTGAGTGGGTAGTGAATTCTTTAGCCGAAGAAAAAGAATTAAGTATGTTTAATGATGTGTATTGTTCGCCGATATTAGTAAATAATTTAGTGAAAATAATCGAACTATCAATCATTGAAAATTTAAAAGGGGTTTACAACATAGGAAGTCGGAATCGAATTGATAAGTATACATTAGGTGTGTTAATTAAAAACTTATTTGGACTAAAAGGTGAAATAAAATCAATAAGCGTTAATGAATTTGATTTTGTTGCTGAGAGAACAAGAAATATGGGGCTTGATTGTAGTAAAATTGAGAATGATCTAGGAATAAAACTAAATACTGTACAAGAAGATTTAATAGAATATAAGTATCTTTATGATAATAACTATCCTGAAAAGTTGAAATTAGGAGATAACATTAATTGAAATAAAATACATATAAGAAGTATATCTTAAAGCCAAGAGGATAATATATTTATTATTTTTAAACTTAGAATTTTTTAATATAGATATATAACTGAAATTAAAAATTAAAGGATAAATATGTTTACAAATAAAACTTTATTAATAACCGGCGGCACAGGTAGCTTTGGACAAACTGTATTAAAACATTTTTTAACTAGCGACATTGGAGAAATTAGAATTTTTTCAAGAGATGAAAAAAGCAAGACGATATGCGTCATGATTTACAAGTTAAATATCCAAAAGATGCTAACAAGGTTAAATTCTATATAGGCGATGTTAGAGATATAAACAGCGTTAATAATGCTATGAACGGCGTTGATTATATATTCCATGCCGCTGCATTAAAGCAAG
>CAYJBC010000073.1:0-2624 GCA_964368535.1 uncultured Muribaculaceae bacterium | reverse complement strand
TGCGGATGTTGACTCGTCCCCACCCCGTTGGGGACTCGCCCTGCGGGCAGAGCTCGCTGCGCGACTCTGTCCAATCCCCCTTACAGCCGTCGGGGGCTTTGTAGGCGTAGTTGACGGTCTGCCCTAGGGCATCGGTGATGCTGGCGGGCTGGTCGCAGCAGGAGCTGTAGGTGATACTGGTCTCGTGGCCTGCTGCATCCGTCTGGATGATGGGGCGGCCTGCGAGGTCGCTCTGCGTACTGCTGGTATTGCCACGTGGGTCGGTGATGGTGCTCAGGATGCCCGTGCTGAGGTATTGGCGTGTGTAGCTCCAGCTGCCGCCGATGTGGTCGGTCTGCTCCATGGTGAAGCCGTCCACGACCGTTGTCGTGGCTGCGGTGTCGCTGGTGGGCAGGGTGCTGGTCTGGAGTCGCTCCATCAGGCTGTCAGTATAGCGAACTTCTGCGGTGGATGTCAAGTTTCTTTCGTTGATGCTGATAGTCTTGCTCTCAATTCACTCGCTTAGATTGATGATGAGTGACTTTTGTGTATTGGTGAGGGTGCCTCCTGCGGCATTGTAGCGGGTGGTGGTCGTGCTGCTGTAGATGCCGTCTGCAGCCTGCTCGCAGCTGATGCTGATGAGCGTGAATAGCAGCAATGAAAAAGCCCCTTTACCGAGGCGACGCTGGGTAAAGGGGCTTGTATTGAGCTGGTCTTGCAGCCTATGTGGGGTGAATCATGCTAGAGAATAATTTAAGCTTTGATTCGCATACGATTAATTGATTCTACTGAATGGCACCTATTTATGTGTTTTTCATCCTACAAAGTCATATAAAGAGCTTTGGAGGAGGATTTTGAGACTTATTCAAAAAGCGATAGTCTATATTTTTAACTTACTTATTATCTCTAAGGTGCTTTTCAGCATGGAGAAATGGTATTTTAATATTTTTCTCATATACTTTTCGTGTTCTTGTATGCCTTAAATACGGTATATTTACTACGTATGATTGTTCTTTTAAGCTATTGTTTAAATTATCTAGCGAATTTGAAAAATAGTAAACCAATTCACAATGTGAAAACTCTTTTAAGTTATATTTACACTTTTTATCTGTTTTCAAACCCATCGTAATAATCAAAGAGAAATAAGTAGAATCTGTTAATGGTATAAATAAATAACTGCATTCATGCAAAGATAATTGGATATCATCAATTTGCACAATACTTCCTTTTGGTATAATCTTAGTATCTAGTATCTCTCCTATAAGATATTTAGTAAATTTATCTTTTTTATCAGGTGAAATAATATATGATTTAATATGATATGATTTGATCATATCAGAAAAAATAATTTTATTTAATCCTAATAAATCAAATTTATTTTGCTTTACATTGACTAAAAGTAAATCTTTAGTTGTTTTATATTTATCACTAATTTTATTTTTATTATTGTTAATTGTAATATATCTACTTTTATTATCGTACCAATTGCAATTAAAAATAACCATCAATACAAAAATTGCTATTAAGCTGCGAAGTATAATTTTCATTCAAATCATGTTTTTTCATATTTACACCTGAAGAGTGAGCTAGTTCAACCATCAGATTAAGTGCAGCTTTACTTGTTGTACCAATTGCACCATGGTTAGTATTTTGTATTTGTATTTTTATAAATTGTGTTTCTGGTGATTCTGCTTTAACGTCAGTCGTGGGAAATATAAGTTCTGATTCCGATTTGATTATATGTATAGCACTCTTAACATTACTGGTTACATTGTAAGCCCACCCCCATGTCAAAGTCATGTCAACTGCATCAAATAACCCCATCCAGTTAACTTTTGGATAAACTTTCTTCCCATTGGGGCAACAACATCCGTCATCCTCTAATTCTTCAGCTACTTCGAGCGCTATTGTTGCTCCGCGACTCCAACCTACAAGATTGATTGTAATACTAGGATCATTACAATAATCCTGACAAATTTTCCACATTACACCTCGCCAAATACGAGAAGCATCTAGCCCTGTAATTCCCCACTTGGGACCTCTCCAATAATATTTAGGATTTTCTTTAGATAATTCATAAAATTTAAATGTATTTGCTTTATCATCAGCATCTGTCCAAGTACCATCAATAGCATAAAGAGCAAAACCTAATGCATCAATAGCCCAACCTCTATTCCCCACAAAGCCATACAAATTCAATCCACCTTTGATTCCAATAGGATCACAGTTGATCCAGCGTCCGTCGGTTGGGTTACAATGGCGATAGTTGTAGTAGACGAGGCCGAGTTCATCGTCGGTGATTTCGCTGCTCCATTGGACTGGGGATTTCGAGCTTCCAGATCGGCTGGCTGCTCCAAAGGGGCTGTAGTCGTAGATGGTTGCGACGGAGCCAGAGGGGTTGTAGAGCTCTTTGACGTTCTTGGAGATGTCTAGACCATAGGTGAACCATGAGCCATAGCGCAGTAGCGCGAGGGGGCGCGTGGCGATGGGCTCGGTGGGATCCCAGATGAGGTAGTAGAGTCCATTGAGCGTGCTGCGGGTGAGGTCGATGGCTGCAATTTGCAAGTAGCCTCGGTAGAGGTAGCGTTCGTGTGCTGTGACTTCTCCGTCGACGGTGGTTTTCTTCCATGCACGTCGTCCCATGT
>CAYJBC010000072.1:0-2636 GCA_964368535.1 uncultured Muribaculaceae bacterium | reverse complement strand
CCATACGCATTCTAATGTTGTTTTTATTTATTGCTATATTTTCTTCTTCAGTGTTAATGTAATATGGACTTAATATATCTACAATTTTAGCATTTTCATAATAGTTTAAAACAATTGGAACAATTGGATATCCAGTAATTTGTGAAAGAATAAATGCTCCATCAGAAAATTCTTTTAACGGATAATCTTCTCTTCTATATGTTCCTTCAGGAAATAATAAAATATTGTGTCCATTTGCTAAATATTTTAACATTTCGTGTATTGATGCTTTACTACTAATTTTATAACCTCTTTCAACATAAATAGTTCCTATATAATCCAATAATTTTGATATCACACTGTCTTTAATTTCTTTTTTAAATAATGTGTGATAGTTACTTCCTATAGTTGAGGCTATTAAATAGTGATCTTCAAACCTTACATGATTTGAAATAAATATACAAGGTTCATTCGGAATATTATGAAGACCATTTACTGTAATATTATTAATATTACCATATGTGTTTTTTAGTATATTGCTTAAATTAGTTTGATGTTTTTCTTGTTTTTTTATTGTCTTATGATTAAATGGCATTTGTTGCATTACTTCAACTAAATTTTTATAATATTCTTTTTTTTCTGAAATAGTCATTTCATCGATTTCTTTTTTACTTTTAAAGTTAAAATTTTGAAAATTTATATCTAGTATTTGGCATATGCTCACATACATTTCATCAATTGAACTAACCCTTTTTATGTTTTTACTTTCAAAATTTGAATCAAGATTACTTTTAACGTTTTGAACAATAACTGGCGCTACCTTAGCAATTTCAACAATATTTTCAGTTGTATCCTCTACTACTAAATCAGCTTTTATATTTTTAACATATTCAGCTTTTTCTTTAGCACTATTTTTTAAACTAACATACTTTATAAAATCAGGTTCTATACCATGACTTTTTAAACCCATTTCAAAAAGAATTTTTAATATTTTTCCTTCAATTCCTTCTTCTGTGATTTTGGGTTTAGCAGTAAGTAATCCTACCTTTATATTTTTTTCTTTTAGTGCGTTTATTAATTCTATAATCCAAGGTTTTGGTTCATAGAATAGTGAGTATTCTAATATAAATTTTGTCCAAATCTTAATTTGCTCTTTTTCAGAACATCCATAAATATCAGTAAATTTATTACCATTTTCATTTACAACATTATATCCGTATTTTTCTTTAACATATTTTTGTACTTTAGATCTTAATTGAAACCATTCTTGGTCAAATATAGGTCCATCTACATCAAATAATACTAATTTATCCATATTAACCCCCTATGAATTGTAACAATTATATCACATATTCAATTTATTGTCAATTATTTGTATCTATTTTGTTACTTTTCCGTCTAAACTAAAGCTTTTAGCTTCTGTTATAGTAACATTAATAATGTTGCCAATTTTATCAAGTGCTCCGTCTATATTAACTAATTTCATTGTATCAGTATATCCATAAGCTTTAGTTTCATCTTTTTCACTTACTCCCATAACTAATACACTAACATCTTTATTTAAGTATTTTAAATTATTTTCTCTTGAATAATTATTTACTACTTTATTAAGTATTTGTAACCTTTCCTCTTTTACTTCCATAGATATATTATCATCCATTTTAGCCGCGAGCGTTCCCTCTCTTTTAGAATAAATAAAGGTAAATGCTCCATCAAACTTGCAGTACTTAACCAAATTTAATGTTTCATTAAAATCTTCATCTGTTTCCCCTGGAAAACCTACAATAATATCCGTAGTTATACTTACATTTGGTACAATTTTTTTTATTTTGTCAAAGAGCGTTATATATTCTTCTTTAGTATTCTTACGATTCATTTTCTTTAAAATTATATTACTACCAGATTGCATAGGCAAATGCACATAAGGCATTATATTATCATAATCCTTTATCGCATTTATTACTTCATCACTAAAATTCCATGGATTACTTGTAACAAAACGAATTCTTTTTATACCTGTTTTTGCTACATCTACTAATAAATCACTAAATTTATAATCATAGTCAAAGTCCTTACCATATGAATTAACATTTTGTCCTAAAAGTGTTATTTCTTTATATCCTTTTTCAATTAACGAATTAACTTCCTTTAATATATCTTCTTTCTTTCTTGATCTTTCTTTACCTCTAGCGAAAGGAACTATACAGTATGTACAAAAATTATCACATCCATATGTTATATTAACCCATGCACATATATTTGAATCTCTTTCATACGGTATATTAGTTTTTACTTCATAACTATTAGATAACACTTTTATTTCTTGCGATAATGATCTATTTATAATAAATTTAGGTAAATCATCTATATTATGAGTTCCTATAACTATATCAACATATTTATGTTTTTCTTCAAGAGTATCGACTTCACCTTCAACTTGCATTAAACAACCGGCTAAAACTATTATTAAATCTGGATTTTGAACTTCTTTAATATGTTTTGCTCTTGATAAAAAACCAAATAACTTATCTTTGGCATTTTCTCTTATCGCACAAGTATTTAAAACTACTACATCTGACTCTTCTAAGTCATTTGTTTCTTGATATCCTAAAGTTTCTAAATAATACTTTATTTGCTCTGAATCATGAACATTCATT
>CAYJBC010000071.1:1662-2667 GCA_964368535.1 uncultured Muribaculaceae bacterium | reverse complement strand
ACAAAATACATATGATGAATCAAATATTTTAAATATGGAAGGACACAACAAAATAAAACAACTACTGGAAAATGCGTAAAAAAGATATCAATTTAATTAATTAATAGTTGAAAGAATATAAAAATGTGATATAATACATACGTCAAAGAAAATCTATGCTTAAAAATTAAGCATGGCGAAGGGAGCGAAAAAAATGAAAGCAAATATACATCCAGAAGTTAAAGATGCAGTAGTAACTTGTGCTTGCGGTACAACATTTAACACAAAATCTACAAAAGATTCAATAAATGTAGAGGTATGTAGTAAGTGTCATCCAGCTTATGAAGGAAATAAAAAAATGGCATCTAAGAAAACTGGTAACATAGAAAAATTCAACCGTAAATACGGATTAAACGAAAAATAAAAAATGTAAAGTTTTTTATTTTTTTATGAAAAAACATTTAGAATAAAGTATAATATATATAGGAGATGATTATTATAAAAATTTATATAGCAGCCGATCACTTAGGCGTAGAAATGAAAAAAGAAATAATAGATTACTTACAAGAAAATTCTATAGAAATTTTAGAAATAGGTTTAGATAACAATGATACAGATGATTACACTGACTTTGCATTTAAATTAGGAGAATTAGTTGTGAATACAAATTCATTAGGAATTCTTATATGTGGTAACGGAATAGGGATGAGTATTGCTGCAAACAAAGTAAAAGGGATTAGATGTGCAAGGATATTATCAGTAGATGATGCATTTAAATGTAAAAATCATAATGGATCAAATGTAGTTTCATTAAGTTCAGAGACTGAAATAGATTTAGTTAAAGAAATGATTGATACTTTTATTGTTACAAAATCGCCGAGCGAGGAAAGATATTTGCGTAGAATAGAGAAGATGAATAACTACGAAAATAAAATGTAATTATGAATTACGAAATAATTTTATATGCCGTATTTATTATGGTAAGCGCATTAGGAATATCAAGTATAAATTTTGAAAATTTTATCA
>CAYJBC010000071.1:372-1625 GCA_964368535.1 uncultured Muribaculaceae bacterium | reverse complement strand
TTGTAATAGATTTTATGAACTTAAAATATATTTTATAAAGGGATATTATGAATAAAAAAAATACTTTTCTGACAGTTATTAGCATGATAGTGTTGGGTATATATTTTATTATACCCACTAAAGAAGTCATAACCATAGTAGAAGATAAACCAATAGATAAACAAATTATTATAAAAATATTAAATTCAAACAATGTTATTGAGGAAATAGAATTAGAAGAGTATATAATTGGAGTAGTAGCAGCAGAAATGCCTGCTTCTTTTAATGTAGAAGCATTAAAAGCACAAGCAATTGCAGCCAGAACATATGCTCTTTATAAAATAAATCAAAATTCAGGTGATTATGATGTAACAACAGATGTTACCACGCAAAGTTATATTACAATTAATCAGATGAAATTGAAATGGAACCAAGATTTTGATATTTATTACTCGAAAATTCAAGATGCAGTTGAAGAAACAAAAGACCAAGTACTCACATACAATAATGAAATTATTTGTGCCTTTTATTATTCAATGAGTAATGGTTATACAGAATCTGCTGTTTCCGTTTTTAGTGAAAATTTAGAGTATATAAAACCGGTAGAATCATTATGGGACAAAAATGTTAATAACTATGAAGTTACTAACATATATTCAAAAACAGATATGTGTGATAAATTGAATATATCTTGTGAAAAAATAGATATTTCAGAAATAGAAAAAAATAATTCTGGAAGAGTAGACATTATCACTATAAATAATAAAGTTTTTACCGGAGTGGAAATAAGAAATTTGTTAAGTCTAAGGTCAACTGATTTTGATATATTAGTAGATGAAAATGTAACTATAACTACAAGAGGGTATGGTCATGGTGTAGGAATGAGTCAATATGGAGCTAATGAAATGTCTAAATTGGGTTATTCTTATGAAGAAATACTAAAATACTATTATAATCAAGTAGAAATTGAAAATATTAATGTATAAAAATAAAAAGTAGTTGCCATACTTTAAGTAGGATGGTGAATATGAAAAAAAGAAAATTAAAAAATTATGTTTTACCAACGATATATATTATGACTTTATCAATAATATTTATATCAATGGTATTTTTAGGAAATGTGCTTACTCCAGTAGAAGAGACAGGTTCTTCAGATTTAGACTATTCTGTAGATTCATTATTATCTGATGAAGTGCCAGTAGTTTCTGAGGTAGAAGAAAAAATTGTTAAACCATATACAAGCGAAACAGTTACAATAAAGAAAAATTATTATT
>CAYJBC010000071.1:0-344 GCA_964368535.1 uncultured Muribaculaceae bacterium | reverse complement strand
ACAAAACTCGTTAATATATTATCAAAATACTTATTTACAAAACACAGGTATATTATATTCAAGTGAAGAAGAATTTGAAATAATAAGCGTAATGGATGGGAAAATAAAAAGTATTAATACAGACGATATAATGGGCATTGTAGTTGAAATTACACATAGTAATAATTTAACAAGTTTTTATTATAGTTTAAGTGAAGTATTTTTAGAAGTAGATACAGAAATAAAAGCAGGAGACGTAATTGGAAAAAGCGGCAATAATAAAATAGAAAATAATAGTGGTAATTCATTGTTATATGAAATATATTATCAAGGAAAAGCTATTGACCCAGAACAATTTTTTGAAA
>CAYJBC010000070.1:0-2689 GCA_964368535.1 uncultured Muribaculaceae bacterium | reverse complement strand
TTATTTGAAGCTGCTACTACTTCAGAATCCATTATTAATCCTTTAATTTTATTTTCACATTCAAATATATAGTCTTGCCACCTTTTTATATGAACATTCTTTTCTTCCTTAGAAACATCAACAAAACAGTTATTTACTCTAACTTCCAATAAATCAGTATAATCATACACATTTATACTATCTTTATTATCCTTAACTTCTATTTCAATTTTTTTCTCTTCTTTTTTTACTTCTTTAGGTTCATCAGCATCATTAGATTTATAATTTAATTCACTATTAGCAAAATATGATAAAACCAATATCTGCAATAAGGCATAAGAATCTACACTTATACTAATATTGTTAATAAATTCTGTTAATTCAAACGCTAAATTTTTATATTTTTCTACTCCAAATTCTGAGTTTTCATTTTTTACAACAATATTTTTAACTTTAATACATATTCCATCAATTAATGCCTTAATAAATAACTTAACATCAGAATTTCTACTAGATAACAAATCAATTTCATTAAGAATACCAAGTGAATCCCTTTTTTCTAATAAATTAATAAATTTAATTATAACTTGATTTGAAATGTTACCAACGGCTTCACCTACAATTTCAATAGTAATTTCCTTATCTTCTTTAGATAACTGATCTAATATACTTAAACAATCTCTAAGACCACCATCAGATAGATACGCTATTTCTTTAACTGCATCATCAGTTATTTGGATATTTTCCTTTTTACAAACACTCTTAATAGTATTTTCAATATCAATATTAGTTATTTTCTTGAAATCAAATCTTTGACATCTAGATAATATAGTTATAGGTACACTTTCAATATTAGTAGTAGCTAGTATAAATACTACATGTCCTGGAGGCTCTTCTAATGTTAATAATAAGGCATTAAAGGCACTTTGACTAAGCATATGGACTTCATCTATTATATAAACTTTATATTTAAGCATATTAGGAGCTAATTTAATATTATTAGTAATTTCTCTAATTTCATCTACACCATTATTCGAAGCTGCATCAATTTCAATTATATCGCTGCTAGTTTCAGAATTAATACAATTAATACATTCATTACAAGGACTCCCATTTTTTGAATCTAAACAATTTATGCTCTTAGCAAATATTTTAGCTGTGCTCGTTTTTCCTGTTCCCCTAGGTCCAGAAAAAATATACGCATGCGATATTTTATCATTAATAATACTATTTTTAAGTATTTTAACTATATTTTCTTGACCAATTAAATTATCAAAAGTATCTGGCCTATATTTTCTATATAAAACTTTATAATTCATGGATCCTCCATAAAAAAATTA
This sequence comes from uncultured Muribaculaceae bacterium, assembly GCA_964368535.1. GTDB lineage: Bacteria > Bacillota_I > Bacilli_A > RF39 > UBA660 > CAKOSP01. The sequence goes on along the minus strand of CAYJBC010000070.1, from coordinate 1,370 downwards.
TACCATAAAGTATAATTTTTATCTCAATTTTTTAAAAAAATCCTGCATTTTCTTTATATATTTACTATTAGTTAAATTATTATTGATATATAATTCATAAATAGTTTTATTATACTGCTTTTTACATTCCAATCTATCAACTAAGTAAATCACTTTTTTTATTCTTGAATGGTTTATTATAATTTCACACATTTCACAAGGTTTTAGAGTTACATATAATTCACATTCATTTAATTTCCACGTTTTTAATCGTTTTGAGGCTTTTTTTATTGCTAAAACTTCAGCGTGAGCCATCACGTCGTTATTTTTTTCTCTTTTATTATGACTTTTTGCAATAATTTTATTATTTTTAACGATTACTGCTCCTACAGGCACTTCTTTTTTATAATAAGCTTTATTTGCTTGAATTAAAGCTTCTTCCATATGATTCATAAATTACTCCTAAAAAAAATGTGCACACAAATAGGGATTGATATGGCTGCTATCTTCCGATCCTGACCAGTTTACAATATATCTGTTGCACATATAGATTATAACAAAATATATTAATTAATGCAAGATATCTTTAAACGAAACTCTAATAAATCAACAATCATATGTTTCACGTGAAACATGAAATTAAAAAAACACATAGTTATCAACACAATGTTTCACGTGAAACATTGAATTTATATTAAAATTAACACGAAATTAGTTGAATAACACATTAAACCTCTAAACTATTAATAGAAATATATTATATTATCAGAGAAATAATTAAATTAAAAATGAATTTGAAGTAACTTTATAATATGTATATATTCACAAATACTTATCAACATAATGTTTCACGTGAAACATATATATATAAATGTGAAATATATCGTTAAATAACAATTAAATAAAAAAATGTATCATTATAACAATATATAAGTTATCAACAATGTTTCACGTGAAACATTAAGTAATTTCCAACGCCTAATAATTTTATTTGTATTTACATATATAATAACTAAATAAATTTGAATTACAACTGTACTGTATATTTGAAAAATATATTAACAAAGATAAAACGAAATCTTATAATGATGTTTCACGTGGAACATAGCATCATATTATTAACAGAAAAATATTGTATCATATTCGTTACACAATATTTCCCGGGAAATATTTTTCTTGTCGAAAGTTCTTATAAATTATTTCCCGGGAAATAATTTTGCTAAATGTTAATGATAGAATTTACGCAGGTTGTACGATATTTTTACATAGATTTTACTGGTTTTTACATAAAATATACAAAAAATATTTCCCGGGAAATATTTTTCAAGAAAAAAATTGCTATTCAGCAACTTCTTCCTCAATTAATGCTTCATCAGCATTTTCTAATGATT
>CAYJBC010000069.1:0-2695 GCA_964368535.1 uncultured Muribaculaceae bacterium | reverse complement strand
TATTTGTGGTCAATTTAAAGTTGGTATGGCTCGTATGGAAAGAGTTATTCGTGAAAGAATGACAACTCAAGAAATAGAAACAGCTACACCTAAGACTTTAATTAATATTAGACCTGTAACTGCTGCATTAAAAGAATTCTTTGGTTCATCACAATTATCAAAATTCATGGATCAAATAAATCCAATAGCAGAGCTTACTGATAAAAGAAGACTTTCATCACTTGGTCCAGGAGGACTTTCTCGTGAACGTGCAGGAATGGAAGTTCGTGACGTTAATCCATCGCATTATGGACGTATTTGTCCGATAGAATCTCCAGAAGGACAAAATATCGGTCTTATTACATCTCTTGCTGGATACGCTAAAATAAATGAATATGGATTTATAATGACTCCATATAAAAAAGTAATTGATGGTAAAGTAACTAATGAAATAGAGTATTTAACTGCTGATGAAGAAGCTGATTATTATATTTCTCAAGCTACTATTACTTTAGATAAAGATAATAATATCGTAGATGATGAGGTTATTGCTAGATTAAATGGCGATACAGTTATGGTTAAAAGAGAAAATGTTAACTTAGTTGACATTGCTCCAAGTCAAGTAGTAGGTGTAACTACTAGTTGTATACCATTTCTTGAGTTTGATGATGCAAACCGTACACTAATGGGTGCGAACATGCAACGTCAAGCAGTACCACTTTTAGAAACTGAAGCACCAATAGTTGGTACAGGTATCGAGTGCATAGCTGCAAGAGATTCTGGATCATGTATAGTTGCTAAAGCAGATGGTGTAGTTAAATATGCTGATTCACTTAAAATAGTTGTTAAACTAGCTAAAGGTGAAGATACATATTACTTAGCTAACTTTGAAAGAAGTAATGCAGAGTCTTGTATAAATCATAGACCTCTTGTTAAAGCTGGTGATGCAGTACATGCTGGACAAGTTTTAGCAGATGGGCCATCTACTGATAAAGGAGAGCTTGCTCTTGGTAAAAATATGACAGTAGCATTCATGACTTTTGAAGGTTATAACTATGAAGATGCTGTTATACTTAATGAAAGATTAGTAAAAGATGATGTTTATACATCACTTCATATATCACATTACGATATAAAATGTCGTGATACTAAACTAGGACCTGAAGAAATTACTAGAGATATACCTAATGTAGGCGAAGATGCTCGTAAGAACTTAACTAGTGAAGGTATTGTAAGAATTGGAACTGAAGTTCAAGAAGGAGACATTTTAGTTGGTAAAGTAACACCTAAGGGTGTTCAAGAACTTACTAGTGAAGAAAAATTGTTACATGCAATATTTGGTGAAAAAGCTCGTGAAGTAAGAGATACATCACTACGTGTTGATCATGGAGCAGCTGGTATAGTTCATGATGTTAAAATTTATACTAAGGAAAATAGTGATGAACTAGAACCTGGTGTAAGTAAAGTAATTAGAGTATATATTGTTCAAAAAAGAAAAATTCAAGTTGGAGATAAAATGTCAGGAAGACATGGTAATAAAGGGGTTATCTCTTTAGTACTACCTTCAGAAGATATGCCATACATGCCAGATGGTAGACCTGTTGATATTGTTCTTAATCCACTTGGAGTTCCTTCTCGTATGAACATTGGACAAATTTTAGAAATACATTTAGGTATTGCTGGTAAAAAAATTGGAACGCATTATGCAACACCAATATTTGATTCAGCTACTTGGGATGATATAAAAGAAGAAGTTAAAGAAGCTGGTATGGATGACGATGCGAAAACAGTTTTATATGATGGTAGAACTGGTGAAGCATTTGATAATAAAGTTTCAGTTGGTGTAATGTACATGGTTAAACTTCATCACATGGTTGATGATAAACTACATGCAAGAGCTACTGGACCATACTCACTTGTTACACAACAACCACTTGGTGGTAAAGCACAGTTCGGTGGACAAAGATTTGGGGAAATGGAAGTTTGGGCACTATATGCATATGGTGCAGCACATGTTCTTCAAGAAATCTTAACTGTTAAATCAGATGATATCGTTGGACGTGTTAAAGTTTACGAAGCTTTAGTTAAAGGTAAACTTGTTAACCAAGCAGGAGTACCTGAAAGTTTCAGAGTACTTGTTAAAGAATTCCAAGCTTTAGGACTTGATGTACAAGTTGTTAATCAAGAAGATGAAGTATGTGAATTTAAAGATATGGAAGAAGTTGAGGAAGATACAACTTTCAAAATAGAAGAAATAGAGATCAAAGAACCAGTTAAAGAAGAACCTGTTGAAATAATAGAAGAACCTATTATTGAAGAAGATAGTGAATTTGATGATCTTGATGATTTAGAATTTCCTGGTGAGATTACAGAAGAAAACGAAGGGGAGTAGGTGGATAAAATATGTTAGATGTAAATAATTTTAAAGGTATTAAAATTGGTATAGCTAGTCCTGATAAAATACGTTCATGGAGTTATGGTGAAGTTAAGAAACCTGAAACTATAAACTATCGTACTTTAAAACCTGAACGTGATGGATTATTTTGTGAAAAAATATTCGGACCTTCAAAAGATTTTGAATGTAGTTGTGGTAAATACAAAAGATTAAGATACAAAAATATTGTTTGTGATAGATGTGGCGTTGAAGTTACAAGAGCAAACGTAAGAAGAGAAAGAATGGGGCACATTGAACTTGCTGCTCCTTGTTCTCACATTT
>CAYJBC010000068.1:0-2834 GCA_964368535.1 uncultured Muribaculaceae bacterium | reverse complement strand
AAGCTGAAAATTTATTGGATAGTATATGTATTACGGTGAATAAAAATACTATACCAGGTGAAACAGAAAGTCCTTTTGTAACTAGTGGTATTAGAGTAGGTACAGCGGCAATGACTACTAGAGGATTAAATGAAGATGATTTTAGAAGTATAGCAAATATTATATATAATGCGTTTATAAATAAAAATAATGAAGTTGTGTTAGAAAATTTGAAAAGAGAAGTGATGGATATTACTAGTAAATATCCAGCTGAAATGGAGTAATATATGTCTAAATGGGATAAACAGTATTATGAATTATGTAAGAAAATTTTAGAAAAAGGAATTGAAACTGAAAATAGAACCGGGGTAAATTCTATTAAATTAGATGGACATTATCTTGAGTTTGATTTAGGTGAGGAATTTCCTGCTTTAACTACTAAAAAATTATTTTATAAAAATGCTATTCTTGAAATGTTATGGATATATCAAGTTATGAGTAATGATGTAAGATGGTTACAAGAAAGAAACGTTAAGATATGGGATCAGTGGGAAGTTAAAGAAGATGGTAATTGGTATGCAACTCAAAATATAATTAATGAATTTGGTGTTTTAGAAAAAAAAGAAATTGTAAAAAATTTTGGTTTAGATAAAGCTCATACTATAGGAACTGCATATGGTTTCATAGCTGATAGATATAAACTTATGCAAAGTGTAATTGAAACAATCAGAATTAATCCAACTGATAGAAGAATGGTTAAAAGTTTGTGGCAAGATGAATTTTTAAAAACAGCTGTATTACCTTCATGTGTTTGGTCAACTGAATGGAATGTGTGGAATAATAAGATAAATTTTTGGGTTCATCAAAGAAGTTGTGATGTTCCTTTAGGTTTGCCTTTTAATGTTACACAGTATGCAGTTTTAGGAAATATAATAGCTCATGTAACGGGATATGAACCTGGAATAATGAGATGGAGTCTTAATGACCCTCATATATATGTAAATCAGCTTGATGGTATTAAAGAACAAATGTATAGATATGAAAATTTAGAGGATATACCTTCTCCTGAATTATGGCTTGATCCAAGCATTACAGAATTTGAAGATTTTGATAATTCAAGAGAATTAAAACACATTAAGGTACTTAACTATAAGGATCACGGAAAAATTTATTTTCCGCTTTCACAGTAGGTGTTTTATGATATCAATGATAGCGGTAATTGGATTAGACAATGAATTAGGTTATGAAAATGATCTTTTATGGAGACTTCCTAATGATTTAAAATATTTTAAATTAGTCACTTCTGGAAAAAAAATAATTATGGGACATAATACATTTCTTTCATTAGGAAGACCACTTCCAAATAGAGAAAATATTGTTATAACTAGGGATTATTTTGAAGATGTGACTATTATGTCTGTAGAGGATGTTTTGGGAAATTACTTAGATTCTGGTGAAGAAGTATTTGTTATTGGTGGAGGAAAAATTTATTCAGTTTTTTTAGAATATGCAACTAAGTTATATTTAACTGAGGTTCCATTAAATGCACAGGCAGATGTATTTTTTCCAGAGTTTAGTTTAGATGAATATGATGTGATTTCTAAGTCCCAAAATAATGATGCAGAAATTTTTTATGAACATAAAGTATATGAAAGGAAAAGAAAATGAAAGGGAAATTAGTAGTAATCGAAGGGACAGATTGTTCGGGTAAAGAGACTCAAAGTAATTTATTAAGAGATACTTTAGAAAATAATGGAATTAAAGTATATAAAGATCAGTTTCCTAAGTATGATACACCTACTGGTAAAATAATTGGGGGACCTTACTTAGGAAAAGAATACATATGTGATACTTGGTTTGAAGAGGTTGCAAGTAATGTAGATCCTTTGATATCTAGTGTATATTATGCTGCAGATCGTAGATATAATATCGATATAATAAAATCCAAACTTGAAGAAGGGTATATAGTTATTCTTGATAGATATGTTTCATCCAATATGGGTCATCAAGCTGGTAAAATTATAGATGATAATAAAAGAAAAGAGTTATATAAAAAGTTAGAAATATTAGAATATGAACTTATGGAACTTCCAAAACCAGATCTTACTATTTTTCTTTATATGCCTACTGAATATGCAAAGATATTAAAGGAAAATAGAACGGAGGCTAGTGATGGACTTGAAAAAGATGAAAAACATTTACTGCATGCAGAAAAAACATATTTAGAACTGGCAAATCTTTATTCATATGTAAAGGTAAATTGCGTTGAAAATGAAAAAATTAGGTCTATTGATGAAATAGGTGCTGATGTATATAATGTAGTTTTAAGTGAACTTGTTAATGTTGAAGAAAATAAATATAGTAAAGTAGCATAAGTAATTATGCTTTTTTTATTGAAATTTTGTGATAAAATATATTTGAAAGGAAAATTATGAATACTAATGAATATAATTATGAGTTACCTGAGAAGTTAATAGCGCAAGTACCACTTTTAAATAGAGAAAAATCTAGATTATTGGTTATGGATAAAAGAAATGGTAATTTAACTGAGGGTGTTTTTGAAAATATAATAGATTATTTAGATAAAGACGATGTTTTAGTTTTAAATAATACTAAAGTTTTACCAGCTAGGTTAATTGGAGTAAAAGAGGAAACAGGAGCCGTAATTGAAATACTACTCCTTAAAAATATTGAAAAAAATATATGGGAATGTTTAGCAAAACCTCAAAAGAGATTAAAGATTAATACTATTGTTAACTTTAGTGATGAATTATCTTTAAAAGTGTTGGATATAAAATCAGATGGTATCACTAATGTTGAATTTTTGTATGATGGAATTTTTATTGAAATACTGG
>CAYJBC010000067.1:0-3005 GCA_964368535.1 uncultured Muribaculaceae bacterium | reverse complement strand
ATATCGCAGTTAATTATGAAATAACATCACCAGATTATAATACAATTAAAATACACGAATGGGATATAACTATCACGCTTGTAGCGCATACTTTTAGTCAAAATGTAAATCAAAATAAAGAATTAGTGGCGATGCTTGAAGCAACTAAAAATGAAGTTACTGAGTATGCTTTACTAGAACTTTGTGATGGACTTAATATGGGTGAGTGTCTAACAAGTGTGCATGGAGATGACCAGGGACTTCTTCATCATACACCATCACTTGCAAATGGAGCAGGTGATAATAATTATAGATACTCAGGATCTAATGATGTAGTAGATGAAAACCATGTATGTTTTGGTAGTGATATATCACCTTGTCCAGAAGAAAACCTTTACAGGATTATAGGAATATACGATGGAAGTGTAAAACTTATAAAGGCAACAGCAATAGATAAAGATGGTGATGGAGTACTTGAAATAACACAAAATGGTCATGATACGTTTCAGTGGGATGCAGGCAATAGTAATGATTATGAAACTTCCGATATAAAGGCATATTTAAATGGAGAATTTTATAATGCAATACCCAGTAGTTATCAATCAATGATAAAAGAAAGCATATGGAATGTTGGTGGAAATAACTTAAGTAGTGAAACAGCTTATGAATTTTATAGAGATAACATTGGAACTCCAGTAGTAAATAAAACTTCAACAGGAAAGATAGGATTAATGTATGCGAGTGATTATGGATATGCGGCACATACAGATGCATGGATAACAGATTTATTTGGATATAGTAGTCAAACAATAAAAGATAATAATTGGTTATTTAATTTAAATAGTAGTGAATATGAATGGACAATTGTGCCTAGCTCGAGCTATTCGACTTATGTGTGGTATGTGTTATATAACGGCATCGTCAGCAACTTCAGCGCGTATAATGGTTATGCCTCCCGTCCAGTCTTGTATCTTGAAGTAGATACGTCAATCACAGGGGGAACGGGCACTAGTAGTGATCCTTTTACAGTAGAATACACTGACCCTAATAATTTTTCAAATTATTTAATAGCAAACCATTCCGAAGAACAAGGTCTACTACAACATACAGCAGATCTAACAAACGGCGCAGGGGATGATAACTATAGATATTCAGGAAGTAATAGTGTAGTATCAAATAACTGGGTATGTTTTGGAAATGATGAAACAACGTGTCCAGAAGAAAATAAATATAGAATTATAGGAATATATGATGGTAGTGTAAAATTAATTAAGTCTAATGCTATAGATAAAGATGGAGATGGAATTCTTGAAATTACAATCCATGGCCAAGATACATTTCAGTATGATGCTGCAGATAGTAACGATTACGAAACAAGCGATATAAAGGCATATTTAAATGGAGAGTTTTATTATTCAATACCTGCGAGTTATCAATCAATGATAAAGGATACAACGTGGTATGTTGGAGGTAATAATATAGCTTTTGAAACAGCATACGAGTTTTATAGAGATAATATAGGCTCGCCAGTAATAAATAAAACTTCAACAGGTAAAATAGGATTAATGTATGCAAGTGATTATGGATATGCGGCACATACAGATGCATGGACAACAGATTTTTCTGATTATGATAATCAAACAATAAAAGATAATAACTGGTTATTTAATTTAAATAGTAGTGAATATGAATGGACAATTGTGCCTTTGTCGGTCTATTCGAATGGTGTGTGGTACGTTAACGATGACGGCAACGTCAGCTACAGCACCCAAGTGTATTACGGTCGTGCCTCTCGTCCAGTCTTGTATCTTGAATCTTCTGTGAAAATTTTAAGCGGAACGGGAAGCGAAGCTGAACCGTTTAGAATAGGGATGTAGAGAAGATAGTGACTTAAAGTGCGCCATACCAAGCGATTAGTGCTTGGTTGTCGCACTTTCGAAATTTTTATAAAATATCAAGCAATCTATAGAGATATAGATTGCTTTTTTGACATGTTTTGTCGAAAGTATTGCAATAAAAATAAAAGTGTATATGATATAGTCCTTAAGCAAAGGAGACAGCATGAGAAATGAAAAAGCATTAACTAATGACATTGTATTTAAGATATTCTTTCATGAGAATATAGATTACTTAACAATGGTAATAAACGAAGTATTAAAACTTAATATAAAAGAAAGTGATATAGTATTTTCTAGTACAGAAATAGTAGGAAGAAATATAAAAGATAAGGTATCAGTACTTGATATAAAGATAATATTACCAAGTAAAGAATGTGTATTTGTAGAGATGCAAAATGTAACAAAAGAAGATTATATAAAAAGAATGGCATACTATAATGGAAAGATAATGACAAGGCAATTAGAAAGAAGTAAAAAATATGAAACAGTAAAAAATGTATATGGAATATTTTTTATAAATGATAATCATAAAATGTTTGATAATATGTATACAAAGTTAACTATGTGTGATATTATGAGAGTAAGAGAAGTGGGTTATCCTTTAGAAAATCATGTAATAAATTTAAGAAAATTGGAAGATAATGATATGTTTAGTAAAAAGATGAAAAAGTTTCTAAAGTATATGTCACTAGAAGATGAAGAGAGTAGGATAGAAATGATGGGTAAAGATGAAGTAGCAAAAGAAGTGCATGAAGAAGTAGATAGAATAACATCATCAGAAGCATATATGGATTATCTATTTTCAGTAGAAAAGGATGAATTAGATAGAATAAATGAAATGCATTATGCAACAAAGGAAGCTGCTGAAAAGGGAATGCAAGAAGGACTAAAGGAAGGAATAAAAGAAGGTATTGAACAAGGTGTAGAAGAAACTATTAAATCAATGCATAAAAATAATATAGATTTAGAAACTATTTCTAAGATAACTAATAAAAGTGTTGAAGAAATAGAAGAAATATTAAAAAAATAGTTAAAAACTATTTTTTTGTGGGTAAAAATTTGACAAGATGGTCTATATTTGGTAAAATTATAACGTTTTAATTCATTTTATTAAAACCGCACTAAAAA
>CAYJBC010000066.1:0-3055 GCA_964368535.1 uncultured Muribaculaceae bacterium | reverse complement strand
GTTCCATACATGGTAGATAATCGTCTTTGTAACCTACTATAATTGTCTTCCAACGCAAGATAGAGAACATCCGCTTTGTTGACTTTGTATTCCCATAGCGGTGTGCCTGTGCTGACAGAATAACCAAGTTGCGCCATAAAAAATGATTTTCCCACTTTTGGAGCACCTACAAATAGGTAAGTGCCCTCATAAAGCAGATTTTCTATAATCGGTATACGTGGCGGGTATACATTGTCAAACAATTCTGACATAGAAATTGTGTCTAAACCGTTGCAGTTTTGATTTTTTTCGGGTATAATAGCTTTAGTTTTTGTTATGGATGACTGCTCTTTATCTGCTCCAACAGATAAGTTATGAGCGGTCATTTTTTTGTTTTCCGGCATTTATCAAGTCCTCCATTCCTTGCTTAAACCATGCAAGGTGATTGTTATAAGATTTATTGTTTCAAGCAGTTCATCCATCCTTTCCATTCCGTTGCTATTCGATTTTTGTAGTGTTTGCAGTTCCGCAAGCACTTCGGCAAGTGTGTTTCGGAGAGCTTTGTACACTCTTGGATTTCCCTGTACGATGATTTCACGTTGTTGTATGCGTCTTGTAAGATAGTCCTGCTTCGACAGCCCCGACAGGCGAACAGCGGTTTCAAACTGAGCCCATTCTTCGGGGGATACTCTAAACGCCACCGTTTTGTTGCGCCATCGATTTTTGTCGTCCTTATTTTTTGCTGACATTTTGCAATTCCTCCAATCTGTCCACCATCTCAATTTGTTTTGAAGGGAAAAGGTGAGCGTAGCGATAAGTGATGTCGATGGATTCGTGTCCTACCCGGTCTGCTATGGCAACGGCACTGAACCCGAGATTAATAAGCAAGCTCACATGAGAATGCCGGATCGAATGTAGGGTTATCTTTTTCACACCCGTCGCTTTACACCCACGCTCCATTTCTTTGCTGAGATATCCTTTTGTGGTGGGGAACAGCCTGTCTTTGGGTTTCATCTTATACTGATGTCGTATATACTCCTGTATTTCCTCACAGAGCGTATCGGTGATTTTTATAATGCGGTTGCTTTTCGGTGTTTTGGGGTCTGTGATAACATCTTGTTTTTTTAGACGTTGATATGACTTATTAATACTGACCGTGCCTTTCTCAAAATCAAAATCACTTGGGGTTAAAGCCAGTAATTCTCCGGTGCGCACCCCTGTCCAGTACATCAACGAAAAAGCATAATAACTCATTTCTTTATCACGCATAGCATCAATAAAGACTTCGTATTCGTCCTGTATCCAAAACTGAATATCTTTTGTTTTTTCGCTTCCCATGTTTCCGACTTTAGCGGCAGGATTATTTTGCAACTCATAGAACTTCACGGCATGATTAAATAATGCTGATAGTTGATTGTGCAGAGTCTTTAAGTAGGTAGCGGAATACCTCTTACCGTCCGGCAATTTCTGGCTCATCATAGCATTTTGCCATGCCATGACATCGGGCGGTTTGATTTCGCTCATCTTCTTATCCTTAAAGTAGGGGAGTATCTTCTTTTCGATGATGTTCTCTTTGGTGAGCCATGTGTTGAGTTTGAGCCTTGAGATCATATCGGCTTTATACAGCTCATAAAAAGCTCCAAATGGCATATCGAGGTCTTTGGTCTGCTTTTGCAGAAATACTCGCTCCCATTCTCCGGCTTCTTTCTTGGTGGCAAAGCCACGTTTTAGTTTCTTGGTACGCTTGCCTTGCCAATCGGTGAAGTAAAATGAGGAGTACCATGTATTGTAGCGTTCATCTTTATAGGCAGGCATTAAGTCGCCTCCTTTGCACCATAGATTTTTTCTTCAAAGTATGCTCTACTGACTTTGCCTTGAATAGTGATATAGCCTTGATTTTTTAGTTCTTCATTGAGCTGCCTCATTACTTTGTAGGCATGGGCTTTTGAGGTTCCAAGATACTCGGAAACTTCGGTTGCGGTCATTAGTGCTGATTTTGTCATTGTAATTTCTCCTTAAATAATTTTTAGATGGACTGTGTCGGTTATTTAATTTTTGACGTTATCATGCAAGGGGATAGTTTTTTTTGTTTTTGCTTGCTTTGCAGGGTATTCAAGTCATAGTTTCCCACTCCTTTCAAGTGACTGCTTTAATTTAGGTAGAAAGCATGCCATTACCGGCGCTTTGTCCTTGTTATTCACAGGTTAAAATTGCTCCTGTTTGGTAGGTTATGATGGTTTGTGACGGTGGGTGAACATTCAACAATAAGATACTTTTGTATCTTAACATCTTGAGTATATCAGATACATTTGTATCTGTCAAATATTTTTCTTTACTTTTAATACGAAAATTGATACAATAGTATCTATAAGGTGGTGACACTATGCATATTGGTGAAAAGATAAAATCACAAAGAAAATTACGACTTTTATCACAAAAACAACTTGCAGGGCTTAGCGGTATAAGTGAAGTTAGTATCCGTAAATATGAATCAGGGGACCGCAAGCCAAAATTGGAGCAGATTATTAAAATCGCACAGGCTATGAACATGAACGAGAGCGAATTTGTCGAGTTCTCAGTCATTGATACGCTTGATACGGTAGGGGATTTTTTTACCGTGCTATATACATTAAGGGAAAAGGTCGGCTTTGATCTTTCTTTTGATGTCAAAGACGATGAAGAGATTGATATTTCTTCGGTGTCTGTTCGTTTTAAAAATGATGATGTTAACAAGCATTTAAAAAACCTTGCGCATGTACAGCGAATTTTAGCAGAGCGAGAACAAGCGGTGCAGACTGCTGATTTTAATATTGAATTTATTCAGATTGCAAACGAATCTACTTTTGTTTCCGAACTTCGCAAGTGTACAGAGGATACCAAGTTGCTGAAATAGCCGACACTTAAATTGCTGTCATAAAAAAGAACCCTCCTATTTCAATCTAAGTAAAACAACATAATGTTGTTTTAAACTTAGCGAAACAGGAGGGTTTTCCTCATGTTCATATTCATTTGGGTGACACTCAAAATTATCGCTTAAAATAATTTTTAGTATCATAGCAGTATCACAGGCACTTTT
>CAYJBC010000065.1:0-3153 GCA_964368535.1 uncultured Muribaculaceae bacterium | reverse complement strand
AATAATATATGTTTTTAATGAGTGAGCAAAAAGATTGTTGATTTTTTTGATGAAAAAGAAAATGTTAATGATAAAAGATGAGAGATGAATGATGGATAAGTTATTACGCCGTAGATTCGTAACACGCTACGAATAGCACATGAACGTAGTGAATCAATGATAAATCAACATCTGCTACAAACAATTATCTTGCACTTATTTTAAAATATTATATTTTTGTAAATGATTATTCAGAATTAAATTAACGAGCCTTATTTATATGTTTAACATAACCAAACCAAACCAAACTATTATTGCTCAACTACAAGCTAAAATCGACGATTTAACTAAGCCCAAAGGCTCGCTTGGAATGTTAGAAGACTTAGCTTTACGCGTTGGAACTATTCAGCAAACTTTGCAGCCACAATTAAATAATCCGCACCACATAGTTTTTGCTGCCGACCACGGAATTACCGACGAAGGCGTTAGTGTTTCGCCCAAAAGTGTTACAAGCCAAATGGTTTTTAACTTTTTGCAAGGCGGAGCTGGAATAAATTTTTTAGCGCGCCAGCATAATATCAATTTAGAGATTGTTGATGCTGGTGTAGATTACGATTTTGATGCTAATATTCCTCAACTAATAAATAAAAAAATAGCAAAAGGAACGCGCAATTTTTTACACCAAGCAGCAATGACTGCCCAAGAAGCCGAACTTGCCATTAAACACGGAGCCGAAACAACACAAATGTGTTTCGACCGAGGTTGTAATGTTATTAGTTTTGGCGAAATGGGAATATCAAACACATCGCCATCGGCAATTTGGATAAGCCTGCTTAGTGGCATAGAGTTAGAAAAATGTGTTGGTGCAGGTTGTGACGATAGCGGAAACATAGTAAGCCACAAATATAAAGTACTAAAACAAGCCGTTGAGAATTATAAAGGCAATTTCTCGCCCCAAGATATTATGGAATATTTTGGAGGTTACGAAATGGTAATGACAGTTGGCGCAATGCTTAAAGCAGCCGAACTTGGAATGGTAATTATTATCGACGGCTTTATTATGACAGCTTGCATAATGATGGCATCCAAACTTAATGCTAATGTGCTCGAATATGCAATCTTCGGACATCAAGGCGACGAGGCGGGACACAAATACGCGCTTGAATATTTAAACGCAAAACCTATTTTACATCTTAACTTACGTTTAGGCGAAGGCTCAGGAGCTTTGTGTGCTTATCCCATTATTGAGTCGGGAGTGAGAATGATTAACGAAATGAACAGCTTTGCTAATTTTGATGTAACAAAATATTTTTAAGACAATTACAAGATGCAGCTACCATGTATTTATTTTTCAACAACTTCTCCATAAAAGTAAAAACCAATCCATCGAGAGTTCTATAAGACCTATTAAAAAATTACTTACTTATGAAACGAACATGAATTTGATTTTCAACAACTTCACCCAAGTGAATGAAAATTAATTCATCGTGAGTTCCATAAGGCAACTACGATAAATTATTTACTTATGAACAAGTTACTATTAATTGCTATTTCGCTATTACTTTTCGCGCCAAGTTATGTTTTGTCGCAAAATATTTTTGGGACTATTATTGACAATAATCAACTGCCTATTCCTTATACAAATATTGCCCTAAAAAATAATAATATAGGAACTTGCACTAACGCAGATGGAACATTTGAATTGGACATTAAAGGAAACTCAAGCGACACATTAATTGTTAGTTCAATTGGCTACAACACTGTAATAATTCCAATTAGTAAGTACAAACCTAATTATAATTTTGGCAACATTATTTTAGAAAAAAAGTTTTTTGAAATTGACGAAATAACAATTACACCGAAATTAACCAAAATAAAAAAGAAGAAATTAGGGCTAAAAAAAGCAGGAAATATCTCATTTTACACTCTGTTTGGTGATGAAATATGCACATTTATAGAAAACAGTTTGCACAAAGAAGTTAAACTATCGGCAATAAATATTCATCTTGTCAAAAGAGAAGAAGCAGATTATGTTGCCGACTTAAACATAAAAATATACAAATTCGATAAGCAAAAAAACTCACCTGGCGAACTTAAATATCTCGAAAATATAATTGTGAGTCCCGAAAATAAGCAGCAAATTTTATCAATTCCAGTCGAAGACAAATCTATTTTTGTATCGGAAGATGGTATATGCATTGGTGTAGAATGGATGGGAAAACCAGATAATGAAAAAAAATATATTCTTGGGCCTGGACTCAAATATTCGAGACAAATTAATAAAAAAATAACTTGGGGAAATTTTAGAAATAGAGGTTGGCGTTTAACCTCGTTTGATGCCTATGGCAAAATTGCAAATGCGTTAATAACAATTGATGTGCTTTATACAAAAGATTAAAGATTGCAGGTTAATGTAAAAGTACTAAAAATGAATATATACATAATTCGTCACGGCGAAACAGAAGATAACAAACGTAATATATGCCAAGGGCAAACCCATGGCGCACTTACCGAACTCGGAAAACAGCAAGCTTTAGAAGTTGCTAATAAAATAAGGTTTGAGCAAATACACGCTATATTTAGCAGCGATTTGCACCGCGCAAAACAAACTACCGAAATAATTTTCGGCTCTCGCAAAGATGTTGAAATAACATTCGACAAACGTTTGCGCGAACGACATTTTGGAGCACTCCAAGGCAAGCAATTAACAACAATATCAGACTATTGCAAAGAAATGGACGATGCCGAAACTATTGCAAATCTTCGCGCAAGAGTAAATGAGTTTTTATTGAGTATAAAAAAGGAATATGATAATAAAAACGTTGCTCTGGTAAGTCACGGAATCACAATAAAAATGATTTGCTCAATTTGCAGTGGCGAGAAATTTGAGGATATTAATCTTGCCAAAAATTGCGAAGTGATAAGAATTAAGTTTTAGAGATTAATCCATCTCTAAAAAACTCATACATAATGCTTAAAATGAATTATTGGAAAATACTTTTGTTTATAAGCTTCAAGTTCATCTTTTGAAATACTGCATGGATGAGTCATTATTAGCAAGCTTACATAATCAGTTCCAACATAAGGCGGATGAGCGTAATGATGCTCATTAAGCACAAAGCCTAAGCGTTGATAAAAAGCTATACGTCGGTGCTGAATTTCTTCTTCGGGATG
>CAYJBC010000064.1:0-3474 GCA_964368535.1 uncultured Muribaculaceae bacterium | reverse complement strand
TTTCTCTATTCTTATAAATGTTAAAAGCATTCATGCCTTTATCACTATTTTCAAACTTTATACCATCACCAACATGTAAATTATCAGATATTTCTATTGTTATAAATTTTTCGTTTACATCAGTAACTTGTCCAATCTTTACACCTATATGATTTCCTCTTTTTAAAGTTGTTAAATTATTAGTGTGTTTTAAGTGACCTAAACTATATCCTCGATTAAATATTTTTTTTAAATCTTCCTCTTCTTTATCTATATCAGCTTCAGTTTTACTATAATATGCATCAATAAGTTTACGATACATTCTTGTAACTACTGCGACATATTCTTTAGATTTCATTCTACCTTCAATTTTAAGAGATGTAATATTACTATTCATTAATTCATCAAAAATATATGTTGTATTTAAATCTTTTGGGCTAAGTAAATACTTACCACCTGTATCTACTTCTTTATTATTAATTTGTAAAGTATAAGGCATACGGCAAAGCTGTGAACAAGCTCCTCTGTTACCACTTCTATTCATTGCCATACTAGATAATAAACAAGCACCAGAATAACTCATACATAATGCTCCATGTATAAATACTTCAATTTCTAAATCAGTATCAAGTTCTTTAATTTCTTCAATACTAAGTTCTCTAGCAAGTACTACTCTTTTAAATCCTAAGTTTTTTAAAAACATACAACTAAATTTATCTAAGTTATGCATTTGAGTTGATGAATGAAGTTCTAGATTAGGAAACATTTTATGAACGATACTTGCAAGACCTATATCTTGAAGTATTACTGCATCTACACTATTTACATGTAAAAACTCAATGAACTTTAAAACCTCATCAAATTCAATATCTTTTATTAAAGTATTAACAGTTATATAAACTTTTACACCATACAAATGAGCATACTTAATAACATCTACTAATTCTTCATCAGAAAAATTTTGAGCAAAAGCTCTAGCACCAAATGATTTACCTGCAAGATATATTGCATCTGCACCATTATGCACTGCAGCGTGCATTGCGTCCATACTTCCTACTGGACATAATAATTCTTTTTTCATAAACTTATTGTACCACACTAATCTAAAATAAGACACAAAATAAAAAGAACCGTTTAAAGTTCTTTATCTATATTTTTAATATAATTACATTTAGGATAACCACTACATCCATAAAATTTCTGTCCAACATAATTTCCTTTTTTACTTTTTCTTAAAATCAATTCACTACCACATTTAGGACACATTAATTTTTCTAAATATTTATATTTTTCAAAATATCTTTTTGGATTTTCTTTATTTAAATTTAAATAAAAATTTGCTATTTCAATCATCATTTTTTCGCTAATATGATCATTAATTTTTTGATTTTCCTGTATCATTTTCCTGTATAGATTATCAATGTTAACAATCTTTTCTTTAATATCCTTAGGGGCATATTTACTATCAACTTCAGTTTTATCATTAGCAATAACTACTAAAGGTATAATTCTTTCAGATAATGTATTTTCTACAATATTTTTACTAAACTGACTTGTTTTTGTATTAGATCTAATTCTAATCATCATTTCTTTATGTCTTCTTACTTGTGTAATTGGTGATGATATTCTTTCTTTTGTTTTGTATACACTTCTTATAAAATCAGCTTCTTTAGTTATAGTTATCCTTCCATATATATTTTTTGACTCAAGTATAAATATATTATATCTAGTAAATATAATAAAATCTATTTGACATGATAAATCATCTACTTCTAAATATATATCCTGTAAAACAATTAATGGTCCGTTAATATTTTTAAGTTCATATATAATTTTATTTTCACCAATTAAACCATATTCTAAATTTTGAATACTTTTTTCTATATTTATTCTTTGCTCAGGTGTTACTTTGTCAATAACGTTTTTAAGATGTTCTATTTCCTCTTTAGTATTATTACTTTCATTTAAAAACGTAGGTTTCTTAATTTTATCAAAAAGATTTATATACATACTATCACCAACAACATTATATCATAATTTAAAATTTTTTATTTATTGTTTCTATTATATATATAAGAGGATGACTACTCCACTTATGGACGTTTCTTTGTTACAAGTATTATATAGTGTTTTATGAGCATTTTCAATGGTTTTTGATTTAATTGTCAAAGAAAAAGTCAGCACTAGTAATGGATTTTATCTTTATTTTTTGTTTATTTTCTGTGTTAATATAGCCATATCTCTAGAATTTGTTTCTTTTTTAAAATTATCAAATATTTTAGTGCAAGTTTCTGACTTCCAGTATATCTTCAAATGTTTTTTAGTTCTTGTAATAGCTGTATAAAATATATTCTTAGTAATATTGTCTTCAACGGAAGAATTAATAATTATTTTCACTGAATTATATTCTAATCCCTGTGCTTTATGTATTGATATAGCATATGCTAAATTAAATGGAATTATGTGGTTATAATCCGTTTCTTCATCATCATTATCTTTAAATCGTGCAACGGAAAATTTAATTAAAGTTTGAGTTTCATAATATCCAATTATTTCATACCCATAAGCAGTAAATCCACTTAAAATCGTATCTACTAATATAGTAAATACAATGTTATCATTTGCTTCTTGAATTACAATATCTTTTATCCAACCTTTTAAATTATTATGCAAATCTTTAAACCTTGGACAATCATTAAATACAATCGGATCATCAACTTTAAAAATATCCACACCAAAACTATATTCTTTATTAGGATTTCTTTCTTGTAAAAATTTATTAATATTATTAATTCCATATAATCCATCATAATTTAAACATAATATAATCTCATCATCTTCACTATTTAAAAATATATCTTCATTTAACTCTGAAGAAAATTGATTATTAGATAATTTATTAATCGCATCTTTATCATTTTTTCTTACTAAATCCCATAGCACTATTAATTCTTCTTGAGTTGTTCTATTGTTTATATCTAATTCAAAAACAAATTCATTACTAAAATATCTGTGAGCAAATGTGAACCAATCTCCATATTTTATCGACTCTATTTGATGAGTATCTCCTGCTAATATAATCAATTTATATTTTCTTTGTAATATTTTCAACATATCATCATTAGATAAAACACTAGATTCGTCTACTATTAAAATTTCATAACTTTCTGCAATATTATTTATATAGTTATATGCTGTTGAAAATTCTGAATTTACAGGTTCATGTATATCAATCCTATTTCTTAAATTCGACACAGATGTCGTTGTATTGGAAATAAATATTTTTTTATAATCACTTAATGCATCTGCTAACAGCTCCAACATTTTTGTTTTTCCAGTTCCAGCTGACCCATGAATTATAGCAACACAATTATTTTGAAAAATACTGCTTAATATTTTTTTCTTATCTTCAGTTATATCTTCAGGTTGACATATAGAATTATAAATATTCATTGTTGTTTTTATATCAGTATTATTTTTATCTCTATATTCTTT
>CAYJBC010000063.1:0-3580 GCA_964368535.1 uncultured Muribaculaceae bacterium | reverse complement strand
TTCGAGAAATTTTGGTAAAGAAGCCGCTATGTATGCAGGTCTTGAAAACAGTAAATACTACTATACTAATAATAGTACTTCCAGTAATATATAGTGATATATTTTTAATATTATTTTTATATTCTATTTCTATATAATGATTTCCTTTTTCTAAATCAAATCCTATAAATGTTTCATTAACTTTTTCATAATTTACTTCTTTGCCATTTACTTTAATTATAAAATTATCATCATATGGTATATTAAGTACAAACATAGAATCTTCAGCTATTTCTATATTTCCACATATAAAGTCACCATTTGTTTTTTCCATATCTAAATTAAATGGAGTTACATCGTTTTCTAAATACTCATCAGGAATTTCATAAATTTCAAAATTGTTAATAGTATATGTTCCTTTACTAAAATCTAAGTTAATTCCTTCACTGGAATCAATAACATATGTAAATATTTCATTATTGTTATAGTATTTCCAAGTTTTATCAGTTAATTTATTTTCAATACCATTCGCACTTATAACAAAATCTTTCTCTTTAGCTTCAACTCCAAATGTTAAAATAACTAAATTTTCTGAATCCACATTTATATTTAAAGTGCTATCTTTCGAAGCATTAATAATATACCCTAGCTCCTCTTCAGTAATCTCAATTTCATTTTCACTAAAATTATAAGATACCTTTTCTAATCTTTTTATATCAACTGAACTATTAGTATTTGTAATTACATTTCCAAGTAAGTTAATCATTTTATCTTGAAATCCTAAGTTTTCATATTCACTACTATTAATATAATTATTAGTTGCATAACCAATTGGTAATACATTAATATTTTCATATATATTATAACCATCAATAGCATCAATATATTTATACTTATTATTTAATATATCATCTGTAATTATATATTTTTCAGATAAATATATTTGAGATATTATATTATTACTAGATGATATAAAAAACTCATTTCTAATCATATTATCATTCTCTAATACATTATAGTAAAAATTTTTATATTCTATATTTTGTGTAGATGAATATATAGTTGATCTATACATACCATCAGATACATTAACATTTTTTTCATTTTCAAGTAAATAACTAACTTTATAATAACTATCATCATAGTTTTTCAAATATTCATTTATTTTCAAAACACTTTCTTTATTTTTAATATATTCATCTTTTTGTATAAGTTTATCAAGTGTATTAACAGAATAACAACTTATAAGCGATGTTGATATAATTAATACAGATACTATAATTTTTATATATTTATTCTTAAAAATATCTTTCAAAAACATCACTGTAATTAAAATTACAATAGGAATAAACGGTATAAGTGATTTATAGTCTATATATAAAAAACCATTTAATGCAAAACTAAATAACGGAATGAAAGATATAAATAGTATAAATATTGATAATATTTTTTCATTTAATTTAAATTTAAATACTCCATATACTAGCGCTACTAGTGATATTATAGATAATCCCATTGAATATGCTGAATAAATTAAACCATTATATACTAGTCCATTACTAGGTATTATAAGTGAGAATAAATCAATGTTAGTGTTTCCTCCGCTTCTTCCAAAGAGGATAACATCAAGTGTAGGAAATAACAATAAACTACCAATTAATATACTTAGTAAAAATGGTATACAATATTTAAACATATCATTAATATTCTTTTTAATATTAACTTTCTTATTCTTATTAAAATATCTATAAACTAAATAAACAAATAAGGAAACAAAAGCTCCAACACTATAATAATAGCTTGTATAAATAATCATAGTTAAACAAAATATTAATAAACCACTTTTTCTTTTATCAATGTAATTATCTACTGCATATAAACCAAGTATTAAAAACGGCATATAATTAACAAACATCAAATGTCTATGACTATGAAATAATATTGGTGATGCTGTAATAAAAAGAACTGCACCAATAAATGATATTAATCTAGAATAATTATGTTTGACAAAATATTTATATAAAAGTGCTGAGCTTATTATGACTGATAATACTGATATAATTATTAAGTAATCTATCATTTCTACAAAGGGTAATAAATATGAAAACAAAATAATTGGATTATATAAACCGTAATAAGATATATTATAAATATTTTGACCTGATCCTAGATGTGGCATAAAGTCTGGAAATAAATCGCCAGTTTCATAAAATAGATATCTCATATAATTAGGAAAAACTGAATGCTGAGTTACATAATCAATACTAGATCCAAATAATTCATTTTCCCCTGTAATCAAAAAAACTAAAGTAATTACTATTAATGATAATAATGTAATTAAGCTAACATCCAATATTTTCTTATTCATAATCTACCACTTTCTAAAATTGATACTTACCTTAAATAAATCTCCATCTATTGTAATATCAAAATTTCCTTCTTGAAGACTTACTAAATTTTCAACTATAGATAAACCAAGACCGCTTCCATCACTAGTTCTAGAAGATTCTCCTCTAACAAATCTTTGCATTAATTCTTCCTTACTAATATTAAGCTTATCTTTTGATATATTTTTTATTTCTACAATTATATTATTATCACTTTTCATTGCATTTATATATATTCTTGTATTTTTCATCGAATATTTTAATGCATTACTATATAAATTATCAAAAATCCTATATATATACCTAGTATCAGCTTTAATAAATAAATTCTTTAAATCAGAATTAAATTCAACTTCTAAATTAGCTTCATTAAATTTTTCTTCATATTCACCATTTAATTGACTAATTAATTCATATAAATTTATCTTACTAAAATCCATTTTTAAATTACCAGAACTTGCTTTAGAAAGTTCAACTAAATCTTCGGTTAGTTTTTTTAATCTATCAGCTTTATTACTAAGAACATTAATATATTCACATACCTGTTTGTCTTTAATTTTCTCTCTTTTTAATAAATCAATATAATTAATAATTGAAGTTAAAGGAGTTTTTATATCATGTGATACATTAGTAATAAGTTCACTTTTCATTCTTTCACTTGCTAACTTAGAGTCTAAAGCTTCATTAAAACCACTTGAAATTTTATCAAGTTTTAATGCTACTTCTAAATAATCTTCTGAATAATCTTCTTTATTAATTTTATATTCATTATTTTCATAAATATTAGAAATTAAATTACTGATTTTTTTTGTCATTTTATATCTACTATATATAAATTTACCAATTACTACCCATATAAATACATAAATTATAAATAACAATATATTAAATCCAACTGCTAGTATTAAAAGGTTTATAACAGCTAAACAAAATAGTATAATTGCTATATAAATGTTTTCTGATATTGTGGAAAAAAATTTAATAACCTTTTTAGCAAATTTATATACTAAAGTATTTGTAAATATATTTCCCTTTTTTATTCTTCTTAATATCGATGTAAATAAAATCAATGCAATTATATAATAAGAACCTGCTAATAAAATCAAATCTATATCATATGTATAATAATTATAGTTAAGAAAATTACTTACTGCAATAGTAGCAAATATACTAATTCCTAGTAAAATTTCAAGAGGCATTTTATCTATAAATAT
>CAYJBC010000062.1:0-3946 GCA_964368535.1 uncultured Muribaculaceae bacterium | reverse complement strand
AGAGTAACAAAAGTTACTAAAGGTGGTAGACATTTTAGATTTTCTGCTACTGTTGCTGTAGGTAACCGTAAAGGATTAGTTGGTATTGGTACTGGTAAATCAAATGAAGTTCCAGAAGCAATCAAGAAAGCTATTCAAGCGGCTAATAAAAATGTAGTTAGAATTAGTTTAATAGATCACAGAACTGTACCTCATGATGCATCAGGTAAAGTTGGTAGAGCTGTTGTACTTGTTAAACCTGCAAAAGTAGGACGAGGAATCGTTGCTGGTGGAGCTGCTCGTGCAGTTTTAGAACTTGCTGGTGTTAAAGATGTTATGGCAAAATCACTTGGATCTAATACTCAAGTTAACGTTGCTAAAGCAACATTAGAAGCACTTGCTTCTCAAAGAACTCCAGAACATATTGCTGATTTACGTGGTAAGAAAGTAGAGGAATTATAATATGAAATTAAATAATTTACCTGTTACTAAAGAACATAAATTAGTAAAAAGAGTTGGTCGTGGACCAGGATCTGGAATGGGAAAAACTTCAACTCGTGGAGAAAAAGGGCAAAAGGCTAGAAGTGGTTCATCAATCCCTGTTTGGTTTCAAGGGGGACAAACTCCACTTTTTAGAAGATTACCAAAAAGAGGATTTAATAATAAACGTTTTGAAACTAAATACGCATGTATTAATTTAAGCGATTTATCTAAATTCTTTAAAGAAGGAGACGTTGTTACTCCAGAAATACTTAAAGAAAGAGGAATAATAAAAAAAGAACTTTCAGGTGTTAAAGTTTTAGGAAATGGAGAACTTACAATCAAATTAACTATTAAAGCTAATAGATTTTCAAGCTCTGCGATTACTAAAATAGAAGCAGCTGGCGGAAAAACTGAGGTGATCTAATATGTTCAAAGGCTTTTCCGAATTATTCAGTAAATCAAATAAAGATCTTAGGAAAAGAATCTATATAACTCTTGGATTTTTAGCAATATTTGCTCTAGGTACTACAATAACAATACCTTGGGCGAATGTTGTATATGAAGAATTAGGTTTTTTAGAAATATTTAACCTTATGAGTGGTGGAGGTCTTAAAACCTTCTCAATATTTGCATTAGGAGTATCTCCTTATATTACTGCAAGTATCATTACTCAAATACTTCAAATGGATATTATTCCATATTTTAAAGAATTAAAAGAACAAGGTTATGTTGGTAAACAAAAAATTAACCGTATTACAAGATATCTTGGAATCGGACTTGCATTTGCACAAGCATATATGTTATCAATATTTTATATGGAAGGTGCCGATACATTAACAATGTTTAAAACTGTGTTAGTAATGACAGCAGGTACAGCATTTTGTTTATGGATGGGTGACCAAATTACTAAAAAAGGTATTGGTAACGGACAATCTATGCTTATAATGGCTGGTATTATTCAAAGTTTACCATTGATATTTACAGATGCATATACTACCTTTATTGGTTCTGATATGACTCTGTGGTTAGGAATAACGTTATTTTCTGTATTTATTTTAAGTTATGTACTTATTATAGTAGGAATTATATGGATGCAACTTGCTGAGCGAAGAATACCTATTCAACATGCTAACAGAAGTACATCAAACGTTAATTCTAAGCAAAATTTCTTACCAATTAAAATTAACTCTGCTGGAGTTATACCTGTAATTTTTGCATCAATTATTACAACTGTACCAGCAACAATTGTTGCTTTAATAGGTAATGAAACAGCTATAAATTTTGTTGATAAATATATAGCATATACTTCTCCTGTAGGCTTTTTAATTTATATTGTATTCATTTTCTTCTTTACTTATGTTTATACCTTTATGGCTATGAACCCAGAAGATATGAGTAAAAATTTAAATAAAAGCGGTGGATATATTCCAGGGATTAGACCTGGAACTGATACATCTAATTATATAAGCAGTGTAATGACTAGATTAACATTAGTTGGAAGTTTGTTTTTAGTAATATTAGCAGGTCTTCCAGTACTTCTTTCATTAGTTACTGATTTACCTGATAGTGTTACTATTGGTGGAACTGGTATACTTATAGTTGTTGGTGTTGCGATTGAAACATACAAACAAATTGAAAGTAGTTTAGTATCTAGAAGTTATACACAAAAAAGGAAAAGGTTGAAATAATGAAAAATATAATATTTATTGCTCCTCCTGCATCAGGTAAAGGAACACAAAGTGAACTTTTAAAAGATAAATATGGATTTATCCATATCTCAACTGGTGATATTCTTAGAGAAGAAATTGCCTCTGGCAGTTCTCTAGGTGAAGAAGTTAAAAATATTATGCATGTAGGTGGACTAGTTAGTGATGAAATAGTTATTGATATTCTTAATAGAAAACTCAAAACTATAAATAATAATCCGTTTGTATTGGATGGTTTTCCAAGAACAATGATTCAAGCTGAAAAACTTGATAGTATGTTTAACGATAATAATTTAAATGATTACGTAGTAATATATTTAGAATTAGAAGAAAAAACAGCTATGGAAAGAGCTTTAGGTAGAGTTGTTTGTACTTGTGGTAGATCATATAACTTATATGATGATAGTCTTAAACCTAAAAATCCTAACAAATGTGATACTTGTGGTAAAACACTTCTAAAAAGAAGTGATGATACTGAAGAACATTTTAAGGAAAGATTTGAATCATATATAGATAATACTAAACCTGTAATTGATTATTATAAATCTATAGGAAAACTAAAATATGTAGATGCATCTATTAATAGAGAATATACATTTAGTCAAATAGAAGGAATAATTAATGAAGGTTAAAAATAATAGCGAATTAGAAAAATTAAAAATTGCTGGTAAAATTAATTACCAAACGCATCAGTTATTAAAAGAACATTTAAAAGCTGGAATAACAACTAAAGAACTTGATGAAATAGCGTACGATTATATTATTAGTCAAAATGCTACACCATCATTTCTTAATTATAATGGTTTTCCAGCTTCGATATGTACTTCAGTAAATGATGAAGTTGTACATGGTATTCCATCAAATAAAGAATTAAAAAATGGTGATATCATTTCAATTGATATTGGAGTTAATTACGAAGGTTATTTTTCTGATAGTGCTAATACTCATATTATTGGAACTGTTAGTAATGAAGTTAAAGCTTTAGTTGAAAATACTGAAAAAAGCTTATATAAAGGATTAGATGTAATAAAAGATGGTGTAAAAGTTTGCGAAATAGGAAAAGCTATCGAAAATTTTTGTCACTCAAAAGACTTAAGTGTTATAGAGGAATTAGTAGGTCATGGTGTAGGTGCTAAAGTTCATGAAGAACCTGATATACCTAATTATGAAACTAATATGCTAGATGTACTTGAAGAAGGTATGGTAATAGCTGTAGAGCCTATGATAAACTTAGGAAAAAGATATATTTATATGTCAGATGATGAGTGGACAATAAAAACAGACGATGAACTGCCTAGTGCACACTTTGAACATACAGTGCTTGTTACAAAAGATGGATATCAAATATTGACGGGAGAGTGAATGATATAAAAGATAATAATGTAAACAGGAATGTTTCAAAAAATAGTGATAAGATTGAAGTTGAAGGAAAAGTAGTAGAGGCTAACAATGGTCAGTTTCTAGTAGAACTTCCCAATGGACACACTGTAACTGCCCACGTTTCTGGTAAAATGCGTATGAATAACATTCGTATTTTACTAGGCGATAAAGTTACATTGGAACTTACACCTTACGATTTAACACGTGGGATTATAAAATGGAATAATAGATAATGGAGGTAGATTATGAAAGTTAGACCATCAGTAAAAAAGATTTGTAAAAAATGTAAAGTAATCAGAAGAAAAGGAAAAGTTATGGTTATCTGTGATAATCCTAAACATAAACAAAGACAAGGATAGGGAGAAAATATGGCAAGAATTAAAAATATTGAACTACCA
>CAYJBC010000061.1:4136-4360 GCA_964368535.1 uncultured Muribaculaceae bacterium | reverse complement strand
AAAGTCATAGCGTAACCAAGACCAATATATTCACTTTCATATGAATCAATTACCTTAATCATAAATATTGGCATTTTATCATTTTTAACTAAATTATAATCAACTATAGAAAACACTAGACTTATAATTGTGATGAAAATAATAATTATAGTCATAAACCATTTAGTTTTTTTATTTTTAGCTTTCTTATAAAAAATGTATAACTCACAAATCACATAAAACAA
>CAYJBC010000061.1:1914-4095 GCA_964368535.1 uncultured Muribaculaceae bacterium | reverse complement strand
TATTATTTGAATTAATTGATTCAATTAAAAAAATAATAATTGATATAATAGCTATTAAACTACCAAAATTATATTTTTTAAACAATAAAATTCCACTAATCCAGAAACAAATCATTAATAAAATAGCAGTGTTAGTAAACATTTGAATATCATTAAATGCCACTACTACATTTAAAATTGTAATTAATATTGCTGGTAGATTATAGATATTAAATATATATTTCTTAATATTATATTTTTTCATATTACTCACCTATTACTTCATAACCATATTCAGTTATCATAAATCTTATACCTTCATCAAGATTATCTATAGTACCATTTTCCAAAACATCGCATCTATATGCACCTGTTTGTGCAGGATCACTAGATAAAATGTGTTGACTTAACTCTATTTCAACCTTATCACCAGTACTACATTCATCAAAAATATTTCCTTTACCAGTCGAATCACTTACTACTACTATTTCACCATTTGATGTATAAATTAAATTATCAGTTGTAGTTCTTATAAATATAGCATCAGTTATATTTTTGTCTCCTATACCTAATACATTTATTAAATTATCATAATTAGAAGCAGAAAGAGAAGCGTTCTACACTAAATTCAAGCAATGAAGCACCATCTACATCTATTAATTCAATATAATATTTATTATTTATAGATGTAGCATTTGAATTACTATCCAGAACAATTTCGTTGGTTATTTTTTTTACTTCACTTAATACATAATCGTCTGTGACAATTTTGTATATTTCTCCATTTTCATCATTATTATAAATAATAATTTTTTCTAAATTATCAATATTTTTAACTACTAACTTACTAGTATTTAAATTAAATAAAACTACTGACAAAATTATTATACTTAACACAACACCCACTATAAATATTATTTTATTTTTCATTTCTTACCATCCTTATATTTCTAATATAACTCTTTTAAATAAAAAAAGCAATACTATATAACCAGTGGTTACACATCAAATAAATTCACATATTATATGGTAGAGATTTTGAAAGATGGGATTAAATTGAATAACATAATATTTGCTTTATTACTAACTCTTATAGCAGGATTAGCAACTGGAATAGGAAGTTTAATTAGTTTATTTGCCAGAAAAACTAATACAACATTTCTATCACTAGCATTAGGGTTTTCTGCAGGAGTGATGATATATGTTTCGCTTGTAGAAATATACGCTAAAGCAAATAGTTCACTTACTATAGCAACAAATAATTATATTGGTTCTTGGATTGCTGCTGGAGGATTTTTCTTTGGAATTATATTAATTGGTATTATAGATAAATTTATGCCTAAAATAAAAGAAGAAAAAAATAACAAAAATAACAAAAAAGCTTTGTTAAGAATGGGAACATTTACTGCAATAGCAATTGCTATACATAATTTTCCTGAAGGCTTAGCAACATTTATTTCCGCAATAGAAGATCCATCATTGGGAGTGGCCATAGCAGTAGCTATTGCAATACACAATATTCCTGAAGGTATAGCTGTTTCTGTTCCAATATATTATGCAACTGGTAGTCGAAAGAAAGCTTTTAAATATTCATTTTTATCAGGTATAGTTGAACCTATCGGGGCAATTATTGGTTATCTAATACTACTACCAATAATGAATGATATAGTTTTTGGATTTATATTTGCATCAGTTGCAGGTATCATGGTTTTTATAAGTATAGATGAATTATTACCATCAGCAAGAAAATATGGGAAACACTGGATGGTTACATATGGTATGGTTCTTGGAATGGCTATAATGGCTTTAAGTTTATTAATAATATAAAAAAGACAATAAATTTACTTATTATCTTTTTTTATTTCTATGTATTTTTTTACTATTACAAATCCTAATTGAGTAATTATTATAGCTATAAATACACCTTCATAATAGCTAATTAAATATGATAGTAAAAATGTTGTTATACCCAGTGCAAGTGAATAAATCATTTGAGACTTAAAGGTAATTGGAGTAAATTTATTAAAACTACCAAAATATACTATAGCTAAAAATATTCCTGCTATATTAGTATAACTTACATCAAATATAAAACTAAAAGCTAAGACTAATATTGTATAAGTGCTCATCGAAATGATAATAATCTTCTTTTTATAATAGCCACTTATATATAGTATTAAATAACTAATCATTGCTAAAAGT
>CAYJBC010000061.1:0-1904 GCA_964368535.1 uncultured Muribaculaceae bacterium | reverse complement strand
TAAACTAGTACTACTTACTCCACCTACACTCCTACCAAAAATAATATCTATTACATTATATGCATATTCAATACTTTGCTCAGCTATATTTGAATACCCATACATATTAAATACAAATAATCCTAAAACTAAAATTAATTTATATATAATAGCCAAATTTATGTTTTTTAATACATATTGATTTATAACAATAAAAATTAGTATGCTTGGTATATAAATTAGTAAACTAATATTTATAGGAATAAATAAACTTACAGCAATCCAAGGTAAATCATCAATAGTAATTTTTAATTTTTTGTACTTTATAAAATTCATTAAAACAATTATTACTATAGGAATTACAGTTATTAAAATAGGCTTAAAAATTTCTATAAAATTTATAAGTTCGCTCATATATAATAAAATCCCATTTTTATAAGTTCCATATAAAACTAAAGGAATAATACTTAATAGATAAATTAAAACAATTTTATTAAGAGAAGTTCTCTTTTTTAAATAATTATTACTCATTTAAGCACATCCTTATTAATAGATATATTACTCGGACAAAAATATGAACATAAAGAGCAGCCTATACATCTATTTTTTTTATAAGGGCAAACTTCATAACATTTACCACAATTTAAGCATTCGCGTTCTTTTTCTTTATTTTCTTTAGTAATAATTAAAGAATTAAAATAGTAATCAACTACTTCTTTTTTAGGATTTATTTCAATACCGCTCATAAGTCCATTTTTTATATAAACATTCCCTTCATCATGCTTAATATATTTATAAATAAGCTCACAAACAAGAACATATTTTTTTGTGTTTATGACACTAATTTTGTTTTCATTTAAATCAACTAGTGTAATATATTTTTCTGTTTTAGGATATCCATATTTTATATAGTTACTAATCTCCAAAATTTCACTAGGTTTTAAAACTATAGTTTCTTTTTCATTCAAATCTAATTTTTCAAGCAAAAATTCATTTTTACCAATCAAATATAAATTTTCAAGAACAAGTACATTTAATCCTGGATAAGAACCAATAGTATTTAAATATTTGTTTATATTTTCACTTTCATTATTTTTTAAAGTAATATAATTTTTAGATGTTTGATAAATCTTATTTAAATATTCTAATGTATCATATATAGTATCCATATTTTTTCTTAAAACAAAACTTTCAGTATAGGTATATGGTTCATCCTCTATGCCATTTACAACAATATTTTTAACATTTTTATTATTTAATATTTTAAACAAATTATCTTTATTTAGTAATTTTAAAAAATCTTCTAAATTTTCCGATTTATTTACTTTATTTTTAAGAGATAATTCTTTATAATTATTTTTAATTAAAAGAGCATCATATTTTTTGTTATTAATAAATACATTTACTAATTTAGATAAATTACCACTTATACTTGAAGTATAATCTAAATCACTAGTTTCCAGAACTATTTGATTTTTTAAGATTCTATCTTTTTCTTCAAAAAAGTCAAAATCAGTAACCGGTAAACATATATATTCAGGACTTAAAAAATTAATTAAATTTTTATTAACTTTTAAATTTTCATCAATATCTAATTTATATAGTTTACGCATATATTTACTCCTCTTTTAAATTATACAATAAAACAACCAAACAAAAAAGACTTTTTAAAGTCTTTTAAAAATTTATTTAGTTTCTATATTAAAATCAATATAATAATTATTATAATCATTTGGATCAAGGAGTAAATCTGCTTTACCATCCATATCAGTATGTTTATTATCATAACGTGGTTCACTAACTAAGCTAACATTTAATCCATTAGGAAGAATAAAGTCAATTCGAATAATTTGTAAACGTTTTCCATTCACACTTATATCACTAGTTTCCAAAGTATAAGGAAGATTTTTATATAAAGTCCCTTT
>CAYJBC010000060.1:0-4383 GCA_964368535.1 uncultured Muribaculaceae bacterium | reverse complement strand
TAATAAACAAAATATTCAATAACACTGAAATAAGAAGTGTATGGAATAAAGAAGATGAAAAATACTATATAAGTGTAGTAGATGTTGTAGGTATCGTTTCAGAAAGCACAGATCCAGTTACTTATTGGAGAAAGCTAAAACAAAGGTTTAAAACTGAAGGAAATGAAACCGTGACAAATTGTCACGGTTTGAAATTAAAAGCAAAAGATGGAAAATATCGTTTAACTGACGTATGCGATATAGAAAGAATGTTTAGAATAATACAATCAGTTCCAAGTAAAAATGCTGAACCTATAAAACAATGGTTAGCTAAATTGGGAAGTGAAAGAATAGATGAAACATTCGACCCTTCCCTAACCTTAGAGCGATCAATAGATACGTATAGAGCTAAAGGTTATGATGAAAATTGGATAGCAAAAAGAATAAAATCATTACAAGATAGAAAACAACTAACTGATGTTTGGAAAGATAGAGGAATTAAAGAAGGAGTTGAGTTTGCTATTCTTACCAATGAAATTTATAAAGAATGGTCTGGAATGAAAGCAAGTGAATATAAAGAACTTAAAGGTCTTAGAAAAGAATCGTTAAAAGATAATATGACTGATATAGAAGTTGCATTAACTGATTTAGGAGAAATAGCAACAAGAGAACTTGCTAAAAAGCATAACCCACAAGGTTTAGAGCAGAATAAAAAAATTGCTAAAATGGGAGGTAATACTGCTAAGGTAGCTCGTGAAGATTTAGAGAAAAAACTTGAAAATTCTGTAATTAGTACAAGCAACGCTTTAAATTATCAATATATAGATGATAAAGAAAAAATAGAAAACAACAAATAAATATATTCACAATAAAAAAAGACAATTATTGTCTTCTTTAATTTTTAAATAATTCATCAGTTAAGTATGTTGATTCACATGTAAGTTTTAATTTTAAACTTTTTAAAACTGAAAGATCGCCATTACTTAATATATAAGTACAATGTGCTTCACATTCTTTTAATTTATCCAAGTTATTTAAT
Source organism: uncultured Muribaculaceae bacterium (assembly GCA_964368535.1). Lineage (GTDB taxonomy): Bacteria > Bacillota_I > Bacilli_A > RF39 > UBA660 > CAKOSP01. The sequence goes on along the minus strand of CAYJBC010000060.1, from coordinate 3,365 downwards.
ACTTTTTGACTAGTTGGATTTGTTACAGATGAAACAGCAAGTGCTATTAATACTTCTTGAGATTGTAAATTATAAAGAGCATTACTAATAGTATCAAGTTTGTTTTTTATTATAGGTTCAATTACAAGTGGAGATAATAAATCAATGTCATCTGGTATATTAGATAATGTTTTAAGAGCATTTATTATCGCAGCGGCTGGTGCACTTAATAATTTACTTTGTTTACCTGTAATTATTTTCCCATTAGGTAATTTTATACTCATCACAGGTACATCTTCTTTTTCAGATTTTTCTAAAGCAGACTTAACAACATCTAAATAATATTTATCTATATCAAGTTCATTCATTAATATTTTGATACGCTGAGAAACTTGATTATCTTTTTGCAACATTTTTTCCTCAGCCACACTTTGATAATATCTTCTTACAATTTCTTTTTTACACTCTTCTTTAATTACTTCATCATTACTTATAGATAAACCAACCATATTAACACCCATATCAGTTGGTGAATAATATAAATCTTTATCACTTATTTTTTTTAATATACTTTTTAATATAGGAAAAGTTTCTAAATCACGATTATAATTTACTGTAGTTTTCCCATACTTTTCTAAATGGAAAGAATCAATCATATTTTTATCATTCAAATCTGCAGTAGCAGCTTCATACGCAATATTAAGTGGATGTTTAAGTGGTAAATTCCATACAGGAAAAGTTTCAAATTTAGCATATCCTGCTTTATTACCATTTTTATATTCATGATATAGTTGTGATAAACATGTAGCAAGTTTACCAGAACCAGGTCCAGGAGCAGTCACAACTACTAAAGGTTTTGTAGTTGTAATATATGGATTTTTACCATATCCTTCTTCACTTACTATTACATCAATGTCAGTTGGATATCCTTTTGTATAAGTATGCAAATATGTTTTTATATCATGATTTTCTAATTTTTCTTTGAATTTCAATGCTTTTTCTTCACCCTCAAAAAGAGTTATAACAACACTATTAATAGAAATTTTAAGTTCTTTAAATCTATCAATTAATCTAAATACTTCACTATCATATGTTATACCGTATTCAGCCCTAACTTTGTTTTTTTCAATATCTTTTGCACTAATACAAAAAATAATCTCCAAATCTTTTTTAAATTCCTGAAAGACTTTTAATTTAGAGTCTATTTTAAAACCAGGTAAACATCTTGCTGCATGGTAATCATCAAATAGTTTACCACCACATTCCATATATAATTTATCATGCTTTTCAATTCTCTCTTTAATATTCTTTGTTTGTATATCAATATATTTTTTATTATCAAATCCCAGTTTCATAACTCACCTCTATTATATAAATAATACCACTTTTTTTTACAAAAAAAAAGATTAATTAAAATCTTTTAGCATGTACTACAATTATAGTTTGATAATTCTTCCATCATAGTACTCAATTTATTTTTAAGTTCAGTTACCTCTTCATCGTTCCAATATTCAGATGGTTCTGAAAAACCTTTAGTATCATAACTAGTTTCATCATCAAAACCTTTTATTTCTCCATCAACAACTACAACAATCGAAGGTACATAAACTCTATGATTTCCATCACTATCATATCCTAAATAATTTTCTAATAAAGATACAATTTGTTGATACCCTTCAGTATTATCAGCTCTATCATCTTTAATGTTAAAATAATTTATTTCACTGATGCCATAACTTTTAGCTACATCATTAAGCATTGGTACATAAGCAACACACAAAGGACATTCAGAATATCCTAAATAAACAACTCCAGTCGCATTTTCTAAAATTTTAATAGTTTCTTCAATATTTTTATATTCGAATAAATTATCTGCACTTACTGAATCATATTCTTCACTAAATAGTTCAGCATCTGTTTTTTCGTTTAAAACAACCTCTTCCTCAGCACATCCAGTTATAAATAACATACACATAAACATTAACCCCATCAATATTTTTTTCATTTTTATCACTCCTTGAACTAAGTATACATATAAAATAAAAATAAAAAAATAAACTAAACGTTTTTTATTATAAACGTTTAGTTTACTTCACATGTATAATTAAATTTAAGCGGAATTTCATGTTCTATAACTTTGTCATTTTCATCTATCAATTTCAAAATAATAAATAAATTTGCTGAACTCAAATCATCACAAATAGATAGATAATTATCTTTATGAAATTCTGCGCCATCTAAAAGATTTGTTAATATATCTGCATTATTAGTATCAAAATATTCATAATTTTTCACCTTTGAACAGTCTACTACTTTAGCAGTTAAATCTTTTTCTTTTTCATATAACGCACATTCTTTAACAACATATAACTCATCAGATTCACTACTTATTTCTAATTTATCGATATGGATAGATTTTTTATCTTCTTGATAAGCCGCTACTCCACTTATTTCAAATAGTTCATTACTAGTTTTAACACTTGAAATATTAAAAGATTCATTTTTATTAAAAATAATTAACGTAAAAATAATTATTAAAAGTAAAAGTACCCCACCAATAACAAATATTTTTTTATTATTCTTTTTTACTTCTTCACCATCTAAAATAGACTCTATATCAACATTAAAATGTTTGCTAATTTTTCTAAGCAATTCTACATCTGGTATACCTCTACCATTTTCCCACTTAGATACTGCTTGACTAGTAACATTTAATATTGAAGCAAACTCAGCTTGAGATAAATTATTTTTTTTGCGTAAATTTAATATATATTTACCTATTTTTTCTTGATCCATATTATACTTCCTTAACACTAATATTATATCATACAAAAAAGTTACATTGTAACTTTTTCACTTATTTTTCAATAATTCCTTTTTTTATTTTAAATACTTTATCTGCGCATAAAAAAATGATAATTTGACACAAAGTGATATTTATGATACAATTACTATTGGAAAAGAGGTCACATGGAAAATATAGATATTACTACAAAAATAAGAGATATTTTAAATTTATATACACAGTATTATAATAAAATTCATACAGGAGAAGATAATGAAAATTTCACAGAACTATTTAATGCTTCTGAAACAACAACTGAATTTGAAAAATCAATTTCAGCAATAATAAATAATTTCAGTGATTTAGAAATAGAAAAATTTGATATGTTTTTAGAAAATAATATGAATAATAAATCAAAACCTACTAGTGCAATTATTATCTCTCTATTAAAATTATCATATATAGTAAAAAGTAATAGGAAAAAAGAGAATAAAAATTATAAAGAAGAAGAAATAAATTATGAAAATGCATTAAGTGCAATTGAAGCTTTGACTTTTCCTCAAAAAATGGAACTACAAAATAAATTACAAGAGTTAACTAC
>CAYJBC010000059.1:0-4635 GCA_964368535.1 uncultured Muribaculaceae bacterium | reverse complement strand
ACACACATGCCTTTCACGCATGCACTCACGGGTTCGAACCCCGTACGGGTCACCAATTTTAAAATTAAGTTCCTTAGGGAACTTTTTTTGTTGTATTATAATTTGTTACATGAAAAAAGTTCAGTAAACTGAACTTTATATTCAAATGGCGGAGCAGGAGAGATTTGAACTCTCGCACCAGTTACCCGATCTACACCCTTAGCAGGGGCGCCTCTTCAGCCTCTTGAGTACTGCTCCAAAATCAAACTACTTACTAATTTTATCGTAAATAGTTTAAGTTGTCAAATTATTTATCAACAATTGTATTTAAATTAGATATAAATTCATGCATTACACTAATATAATCTATATCAGTTGAAGCATTTTTCATATTATTTAAATTTATTGTATTTCCGTTTTCTGTCACTAACGAGCTAACAAGTTCATTAGTATCGCCATATTCGTTTATAAGAGTTAAATAAACATTATCATTTAAATTCTGTCTAATTGAGCTTAATTCGTCTTCGTTTTGCATATCTACATCATCTAGTGATATAATTGTAAATCCATAATTTTCTAAATATTTAAATGAATCAGAAGAAGTAACAATTATACTTTTACCTTTAGCAATTGCATTTTTTCCAATACTTCTTAAATCAGCATCCATTATCGATAAAGTTTCAGCTAAGTCATCATAGTTAGAAGTAATACTCTCAACTATATCAACTCTCTCAACATATTCAATTAAATTATTTTTAATATTTTTTGCAAGCATTAAGTAATTGTTTGGACTTAGCCATAATTCTTCAACACTAGAGTCAATAGATAAACTATGAGCAGCATCTATTATTAAAATATCATTATTGTTGTTTATAAATTCCTTGGCTATATTTTTTTCATTTGTCGTTCCATTATAAATAAATAAATCACATTCAGCATATTCTTCTACTTGTTTACTAGTAAGCTCATAAGTATCTATATCAGCATCAGCTGGGTAAATACTAGTTATTTCAGCATAATCTCCGTAGAGAGTATCCATTAAGTAAGTTATGGGGTAAATTGTAGTATATATAGTGCTATCTTCTAGTTTGTCTTTTCCTAGACTACAAGAGGATGCAGTTATCAAAATTACAAATAGTAATATAAATTTTTTCATTAATTTTTCTCCTTAACAGGTACTGGATCATATCCACCTTTGGAAAATGGATTACATTTTAATATTCTTTTAATACCTAAGAATAATCCTATAAATATATTATGAGTATTTAAAGATTCAATCATATAAGCACTACATGTAGGGTTATATCTACAATAACTATGAGTATGTAGTGGTGTTTTTTGATATAATTTTACCATATAAATAATTATCTTTTTCATCTTGTACCTAAGTAATATTTTACAACAAAAACATAATTTTGTAAATATAAGCAATATAATTAATACTTTTTGGTGTATAAAATATAATATATTATATATAATTATTATTATGTATATAAATTATTTGACAAATCATTAAATTTGTAGTAATATTATGCTCGTGTTATTGCACTAAGCAATAATTTTTTTAAGGGAGATTTAAAATGACGAAAGAAAATATATTTGTTTTAACACCTGAAGGTTTTTTAGAACTTGAAACTGAATTAAATGAATTAAAAAATGTAAGAAGACCTGAGGTTATTATTGCATTAAAAGAAGCAAGAGCGATGGGAGACTTATCTGAAAATGCTGATTATGATGCTGCTAGAAATGAACAAGCACAAATAGAAGCAAAAATAAAAGATTTAGAATATAGATTAGAACATGCTTCAATTGTTGAAAAAGATTCAAAAAGTGGTCAAGTAGGTTTAGGATCAACTGTAACTATTGAATACGACGATGGAGAAAAGGATGAATTTAGAATTGTGGGATCGGTTGAGGCAGATTCATTTAATAATAAAATTAGTAATGAATCACCACTTGGTAATGCACTTATAAATCGTAAAAAGGGAGAAAAAGTTGAAGTTGCAAGTCCAACTGGATCATATGTAATTACAATTTTAAATGTAGCATAAGACAGTTTGATAACTGTTTTTTCTTGTAAAAATATAATATATATAGTATAATACATACGTATTTAAGGAAGGGATATTATGGCAAAAAATGTACATGTTATAGAAATTAAATTAGAAAAAGAATGGAAAGAAGCGCTTGATAAATCTTTTAAAAAAGCAAGTAAAGATGTAAAAGTAGACGGTTTTAGAAAGGGATCTGTACCAAAAGAAATATTTATTAAAAAATATGGTATAGAAAGTCTTTATGAAGAAGCTTGTAATATAGCTATGGAAGATGCATTTCAAAATATACTTAAAGATAAAAAACTTGAACCAGTAGTTAAACCAAGTGTAGATGTAACTGGAATTAGTGATTCAAATGTAATGTTTAAATTCACAATAGTTACTAAACCTGAAGTTAAATTAGGTGAATATAAAAACTTAGGTATAAAAAAAGAAACTGTTAAAGTTGCAAAAAAAGAATTAGATGAAGAAGTTACTAAACTTCAAGAATCTATGTCAGATTTTAAAGTTAAAGAAAAAGGAAAAGTAGAAAATAAAGATACTGCAGTTATTAATTTTAAAGGGTTTGTAGATGGAAAAGAACTAGAAGGTGGATCTGGTGAAGACTATCCACTTGAAATTGGATCTAATTCATTTATACCTGGTTTTGAAGAAAAATTAATTGGTCTAAAAACTGGTGAAAAAACTAAATTAGAACTTAAATTTCCTGAAAACTATGTAGATCACTTAAAAGGTAAAGATGTTACTTTTGAAGTAGAAATAAAAGAAATAAAAACTAAAGTGTTACCTGAACTTGATAAAACTTTTTTTGAAGATTTAGGATATAAAGATATGAAAACTGTTGAAGAGTTGCATAAAGAATTAGAAAAAACTCTTAAAGAGAAAAAAGAAAAAGAAAATGAAGATAAATTCATTGATAAATGTTTAGAAAAAGCTACTAAAAATATGAAAGTAGAAATAAATGAAGAAATTATAGATGAAGAAATTCACAGAATGATTGATCAATATTCTAGACAATTACAAATGCAAGGAATGAACCTTGAAACATATTTTGAAATGACTGGAACTACGCATGAGGATTTACATAAACAAATGAATCCAGAAGCTAAAAAACGTGTTGAATTTAGATATTTAATTGAAGCTGTAGCAGATGCTGAAAAAGTAGATTTTACTAAAAAAGAAGTGGATAAAAACGCTAAAGAAATGGCTGAAAAATATAATATATCAGTTGATGAATTATTAAAAGCTTATGGTTCACTTGATGTGATTAAATATGATATGAAAATGCAAAAAGCATTAGAAATAATTAAAGAAAATAACTAGGAGTAAAACCTAGTTTTTTTATTTAAAAATAATTGTAAATTAAGTGTATATTTTCTTTACTTTATATATAAATATCTATATAATAAATTTTATATTTGGGTGGTGAAAAGATGAAACAAGATTATTTAGTAATTCTTTTAAAAGAATTAGTTATCCTTCCAAAAGAAGAAGTTAAGATAGAAATATTAAGCGAAGTAAGTAAGAATATTATAGATACCGCTAAAGATGAATTTAATAGCGAGGTTTTAGTAGTTGCACCACTTAATCAAAAAGAATCATCACCAAGTACATCTGATTTACCAAGAGTAGGTGTAGTCGCAAATATTAAAAGTTCTTTAGAATTATCTAATGGAAATTATAGAGTAACATTAAGAGGAGTTAACAGAGTTGTTATATCTAATTACTACTCTGATACAATTAATAAAGAAATGCTTAAAGCTAGCGCAGAAGTACTAAGTTTACCAAAATTTAACGAAAAAGAAGAGAAGGCTGTAATAAGAAAATTAAAAGCTTCTTTAAAAACATATATAAATTATAATAAAACTTTATCAAATACAATTATTGAAAATGTAAATAAAGTAGAAGTTCTTGATAAATTAACTGATATGATAACGACTTTTTTACCATTTAATGTTAATAAAAAATTAGAATATATGCAGAACATAAATCCTTTAAAAAGAGGTAAAGCATTATTATCTGATATTGAAGAAGAAATGCATGTTTTAAAAATTGAAGAAGAAATCGAAGATAATATTAAAATAAAACTTAATCAAAGAGAAAGAGATTATATTTTAAAGGAAAAATTAAATGAAATACAAAATGAATTAGGGTTATTTGATTTAAAAGAAAAAGAAACAGAAAAATATTATAATATAATAGATAATCTTGATCTTGATGAATTAACATACAAAAAATTAAAAGAAGAGATAGTAAAATACAGTTATGTATCTAGTGAATCACCAGAGTCATCTGTGTTAAGAAACTACTTAGAACTAGTTTTAAATTTACCTTGGAATAAAAGTACTATAGATAATTTAAATGTAGTAGAAATAAAAAAATCTTTAGAAACTTCTCATTTTGGTTTAGAAGAAATTAAAGAAAGAATTTTAGACTACGTAGAAATTAAGAATATAAATAAAGACCATAAAAGTCCGATTATATGTCTAATAGGACCACCTGGTGTAGGAAAAACCACAATAGCTAAATCAATTGCTTCATCATTAAAAAGAAATTTTATTAAAATTCCAGTAGGGGGATTAAATGATTCATTAGAACTTAT
>CAYJBC010000058.1:2438-4983 GCA_964368535.1 uncultured Muribaculaceae bacterium | reverse complement strand
GGATCAAGTGTAGTATCTCTTGTTCTAGTCATACTTGAATCTATTCCCATATCAGATAATCTATCATATATATATTCACTTATTTGTAATGTATAATCTTTTTCAGTAATACCATTACCTACTGCACCTGGATCATCTCCACCATGTCCAGCATCTATTACAACTTTTTTAGCCATTTAAAATCACCTATATTAATATATGTTATAGGTGATTTATTGTTAATTTACATTTTCTTTTATTTATTTTTTTATATAAAAGCTATCAAAGGATATTTTATGTCTTTTCTTCAAAATATATAAAACAAATGTACAAAATATTATTTGAATTAAATGATAAGCATCAAATGTATTGTAATAAACTAGATTAATAAGTATATTAATCGTTGCATAAATTATTGCTCCAACAGATAATAAAAATATAAATTTCAAAGATATTTTTTCTTTATTTAATTTTAATTTTTTCATTTGATCTCCTTGTACGTATAGTATATCACATTTAGTATTTTATTTTACATTAACTAATTTAATTATACAGGCGCTATTACATTACGAGTAGCAAATGCTCCAACTCCTCCTGAGGCAGTTCCAGTAACACCATAATATGCAAACATTCCCGCATAATGCCAACTTCCTACACGAGCACTTCTTACAATAAATGGCGCCCCAGTTGTATGAAATATAGCATAGTCAGCATTCCACGAATAGGTTGCTGCTGGATCTTTAATCTCAAGAATACCATCTCCAATTATTCCATTAGAATTTTTATTGTTAGTATTTTCTGGATATAAATCATAATATTTTTCATCAGGAAGATTACTTTGTGTAAATTTACTTGATGCAGTATAAACTCCTCCTGAAGGATTTTCCATAAACGTCATTACATACTCATATTTACCAGCTGCTAAATCATATATTCCAGTTATATTATTAGTAGAACTGGCTTTATATCCATTAACAGTATTCCATCTATAATCACTTGGACAAATACTAATATCATATACATCTGATGTTGTAGTTGGTCTCGAAGAACCACTACATCCGGTTATAATATCATTTAAATTATTTGCAAAATAATTATTAGTCATTACCGGACAGCTTGTGTCACTAGTACATATTCCATATACAGAATGAGTAATATACGTAACTGCTCCCCATTCTGTATTTTTTATAACATGTAAGTCACTACTACTGTCAAGTCCATATTTATTATTTGTTTTAATTACACCTTGGTACATCGAATATATATCTATCGGTCCTAGTGAATAAGTATTAGGCTTTATTGAATAATCAAGTGTTGTATTATTCATATCTTCTCCGAATTCATAACCTGTTTCAAATTTTCCAACCCAAAAACCTTTTAATTCATCTTCTCCAAAAGTAAATGCCGGATGAGCTGCTGCATCATTGTTCACAAATGTTATGTCAATTGCATTGTTTTCATTCTCAATTGAATTACTATCATAAGAATATCTTGGTATCCATACATACATCTGCTTAATTTCATCCATTGGTATTACACTTTCAATGTCATAAGTAATAGTTGGGTCTTTTACTAAAACTGCATTAGCCCAACTTTTATTTTGATAACTATACCATTCTTTCGTAGTATCCGCTACGGAAACTAAACCATCACTTGATATAGATACTGGTATTAAACCACTATTTAATACCGGTGTTGCTCCATTGAGTATTTCTTCTTTATAAGTATTTTCAAAATTATACTTTAAAGTAAGTGATAAATCTTTATTTTCTGGTAAAATATCTTTATAAGAAATTTTAATATCAAACTCTGTGATGCTGTTTTTAAAGAAAACAATATTTTCTTTATTTAATATTTCATAGTTTATATTTTCGTTGTTGTTTACTAACTCTTCAATTTCAGCAAAATAAAAATCGTTATTTTGTTCATTTGACACGGAAATTGTACAAATAATTGAAGAATCTATATTTGGTAAACTAACAAATATATTGCTTGTATCATTAGAAAAACTAGGATTGTTTGTTTCAATTCCTCCATTTATTCTGTCTTTAAAAGTTATATTAGTTATTTTGATATTTGTCTCTACTTGAACAGTGGCTTCACCACTTATCATTAAATTTGCATTAAGAGCGGAATATCCTATTGATATACTAAGTATGCAAATAAATATAACAGTGGCTACTATCAACTGGAAATGTCTTTTTAACATACAAATCTTTTCCTTTATTTTCCTTTTCTATTATATCATATAAATTCAATAATTTATTTTATTAATGACTTAATTATTATATTTTGTACATGAACCCACTTACATTTTAAGTATTAACATATTATATGTTAAACATGTTTATGAAGGAGAGATTGTTTTGAATCAAAAGGATACATATAAGTTAAATTTTTCTGAAAAGATAACTTTAGCTGAACACGAAGAACATTTAGAAAATTTAACTTTAGAAAATGCTCCTACTATTACAACTAGTGGAGTTTCTGGAGTAGTAAAAGACCATACTGGTAATTTAATTGATGGAGCAACTGTTAAATTATTTGATACTAGTTTTAATCCTAT
>CAYJBC010000058.1:0-2338 GCA_964368535.1 uncultured Muribaculaceae bacterium | reverse complement strand
GCCATTAATATTATTGATTGAGTTGGTTTTTCTAGTGATGTAAGGAATGTTCCTGCTACTATGTTAAACCATGTAAATAGGTATGATGGTGCGTATAACATTAAACCTGTTACGGCTAAACTAATTAGTTCTGTATCATGATTATCTGTAAATAATCCCACCAAAAACTCTGGAAATAATAACATAATTAATAATGATGCAATTGATATTACACCCGAAGCTATGCTTACTATTTTAAAAGTTTGTTTAACTCTATCATATTTTTTTGCACCATAATTATAACTTACTATAGGTTGAATAGATCCTATAATACCTCCCAGAATTGGTAATAACAACATCTCAATATAAACTATAACTGACATAGCAGCCACTCCATTAGCTCCTGCTACTGATAGCATAATCACATTAGTGAGCGTTCCCATAAATGAGCTTGATAAACTTTCAAAAAATTCTGAACTCCCATTAAATATTATCATTTTTAAATCTTTAAGTTTCATGCGTGGCCTTGTAAATTTAAGTTCTAGTTTATTTTTTATAAAAGGCAAAATTGATAAAACTGCTCCGATTGACATACTAATTGCAGTAGATAAACCTGCATAAAACACCCCTAAGTTTAGATATGCTATAAAATAAGTACTTAATGCAATGTTAACAATTGAAGTTATAATATTTATCCACATACTTTTTTTTGTTTTTCCACATATGATCAAGAAATTATCAAAGGCAAATAATGGTGCAATTAACGGAAGTGTATACATAAGAGGTTTTACATATTCATAAGCTAAACTAGCTAGCTCAATATCACTAATTAACATAAATATAAAATTTTTTGAAAATAAGATTAATACAAGTGAAACTATTATACTAATTATAAATATGATTAACATTGATGCTGAAAATATTTCGGAGGCTTTTTTCTCTTTTTTTTCTCCTAGTAACACTGAAATTCTTACTGATGATCCACTTGCAACCATATCAAATATTGCAAATACTAGTAATGCTATTGGCATTATTAAGTTAACTGCCGCCATTGCTTTACTACCAATGAAGTTCCCCATAAATATACCATCTACTACCATATTTATTGATGCAACTATCATAGTGATAATACTAGGTATAGCTAGTTTTAATATTAATTTTTTTATAGGAGTTTTACCATAATCTAATTCTTTCATATAAATAATCCTTCTATAACTTTATTAAATACTTTTATAGCATCTAATTTAATATCTGATAACAACACCGAATCAATTCCATGCATTATAATATATAATATGTTGGTATTTAATTCTATATCAAAACTTTTATTGAATGCAGAAATATTTATACCGTGTTCTAATATTTTTCTTAAATCGCCTTTTATTTTATTGTTATACGAATTAACTAAATAATTAACTTTATCATTTCTAATAGCTTGTAATTCTATCTCCGCTACTACTCTTCTGAATTTTATATCTACTTCAAAATCATTTACCATACTACTAGCATAATTTATTAATTTATTTTTATATTCCTTAATACTAGTAGTTTTAATAATTTCATTTATTTTTAAGTCATTATCCTCTACATAACCATATTCTATTAATTCTAAAAATAAACTCTCCTTTGATTCATAAAAATAATAAAATGATGATTTTTTTATTCCTGCATTACTACATATTTGATTAATTGATGCTTTTTCATATCCTACTTCTGCAATTAATTCATACATAGAATTAAATATTTTTTCTTTTGTATTCATAATCCATTTCCTTTACCGACCGATTGGTACATATATATGTTATCACACATTAAATATATTAGTCAATACATTATTTTTAGTTTACTATCTCATATTAAAATAATGACATTTGATTAATAATAATGCTTTTACTGTCTCTATTTGTAATAATTGCATCTTTTTTAACTTCACCGATAAGAGTTTCTGATTTTGAATTATGTTTTTTTATATTATTTGTTGATGAATCTTCACTTTGAAGAGCATAGCAATAATTACATCCATTATTACAACAATTATATGTTCCTATTTCAATACTTTCAATACATCTGCATTCATCTCTTTGATTTTTATCTCTCTTTACATCTATTTTCATACCTAGTATATTTTCGATAATATTTTTATCAATGCATGAACTCTTTTTTATATTATACTTGGTCAAATCTATTTCCTCACTACATGTAAATAAATCAATATTATATTTTAAAGCAATTTTCGAAAATTTTTCTGCTAAGTCACATATTGTATCTTTTGTTAATAATGAAGATGGATTACCTCCCATTCTTCTTGAAACATTTTTATAATCATCCACAAAACTTATAATACATCTGTTGGTATAAC
>CAYJBC010000057.1:0-5003 GCA_964368535.1 uncultured Muribaculaceae bacterium | reverse complement strand
TCAGCTCCAGTCGGTCCAGTCGCACCAGCAGGAATAGCAAATTCAAAAATAGCATTAACATTCGTTCCTGAATTAGTTACAGTTGCATCATTACCTGGTTCAAGTGTAGTAGTTTGGCCAACATCTACAGTAGTTGGTCCAGCTGGCCCAGTCGGCCCAGTCGGTCCAGTAACTTGACAAATTTGTATTAATCTATCTACATCAATGCAGCAAGGATTAATATATTTATTATTCATTTTTTCACCCCTAAAATAATATATGTGCTAAATAAATATCAGTATATTACAAAGGTTTATAAAATAAAAAATTCAACAATTATTTTAAAGTAAATAATTTATGATAAGTTTCACTCATAGGAGCTCCATGAGTTGATGGAGTTATATTGAATATATCGTATTTTAAATAAATTTGGTAACCTTCAGAATATGTGATTTCATCTTTAGTGTAGTTATAATAATATGCTTCTTGAATATTTTTTTGTTCAATTAAAATTATATCTTTAATATTATCAATATCGGTACCATAATATGAAATCAATTGATTTATAAATTTTCGATAAGAATTACTGATATCATTTATTAATGTTTGATTGATATTTTGTTCAAAGATAGTATAAAGTGTATTATTTAAGACTTCTGATAAAAATATTTTTTCTTCAATTGTATACGAAGAAGTAAGTAAATTTGATAAAGCTTTATCATATAGCCACTGCAAACTATCGTGTCCTACATATGATAACTTAGTTTCTAATTCTAAACTAAGATATTCTTCTTCGACTTGTTTTATATCATATGTCATAATTATAAATTCTAATTCAGACAAGAGTGTTATCAACTGTTTTTCCTCTTGAGTATTATAGTTTAAAAATTCAGTAAATTTAAAAAAATCGTTATTAAAAAGAGCGTCATAATAATCTAAAATATTATTACCATTACAATAACCTGTTAAAATAAATAATTTCTCAAATAGTCTTTCGTTCGAATATACTAAATTCATATCATTCATATAATAATTTCCATATGATGTAGCAGATGCTTCAGTTAAAAAATTAGGAAAAAAAGAATAATTAATTATATCATTTTGAAAACAATGGATAAGTTCATGAACTAAAGTATTTGAATATATATAGTCTACTTTATCATGTCTCAAAAATTCTAAATTTAAACATATTAAATTTTTATCTTTAGAATACGTGCCGTTCGCGCCATCTAATGGTTTAAATACAATAATTAAATTATTTAAATTAACAACATTATCTTCACTTTTTAAATAATTATAAAAATTTTCAAAAATTAGAGTGCTTAAATATAATTCTGAAGAAATATCAAAAAAAGAAATTAAGTACGTGTCATTATTTTCTTTGATATATTTTTCTGTATTTTTTTTAATACTAGCAACCATTTCATGTATTGGATATAATTCTAAATAGATATCATCATAAAAATTGTTTTTATGATGATTTATCAATAAATTTAAATACCCTGGATCAGAAGGGAAATCTAATTCTAAATTTTTAATTAAATTTTTAAATTTATTAGTTTCACTTGATCCATTAAGCGAAAGTAAAATTGTTAAAGATAAACTTAACGATATTAGCTTTTTAATCATATATACCTCGCTTTTTATTATTGTACTCTTTATATAGTAATTGTCAACAAATTTTGATTGACAAAAGTGGTTTAATAATATAAAATGTTGACTATAGTCAACAAAAGGAGAAGTTTATGAAAAATACACGTAATTCATATTTAAAAATAATGTATTTATTAAGTCTTGAATACGGAAAAATTAGAGTTACAGATATAGCAAATAAATTAGGATCTACTAAGTCTAGTGTTTCTAAAGCACTAGTTAGACTAAGTAGTGGTGGATATATTAAATATGAGACTTATGGAGATATTATACTAACTAATAAATCTATAGAAATAGTTAACGATATTTTGTCCAAAGAAAATATATTAGAATTATTTTTTATAGGTGTCTTAAATATATCAGAAGAAACAGCAAAAAAAGACATTCAAATTCTTGGCGAATATGTATCTGATGAAACCAATAAAAAATTAAAAAATTATATAAAAAACTCATTACATATAAATGATGATATATGTAAATGCAATCAAAATAATAACAATTGCAGTAAATGTGAGACAAAAAAAATAAAAAACAGAGTAGAATCAAATCAAAAATGGATTGATACACTTAAGGAGGAAAAATAGTGTTATTAGAACTTAAAAATATATCTTATAAAATTAATAATAAGTATATATTAAAAAATATTAATTTAAAACTTGAAAATGGTAAATTTGTTGTGATAACAGGTCCAAACGGAAGTGGTAAATCCACACTTGCAAAAATCATTTCAGGAATTATAAAACCTACAACAGGTAACATATATTTTAACGGAGATGATATAACAAATTTGTCGTTAAGTAAAAGGTCAATGTTAGGCATTGGATATGCATTTCAGCAACCAGTGAAATTTAAGGGGTTAACAGTATTTGATATATTAAATATTGCATCAAATAATAAGAAAACAAAAGAAGAAATATTATTTGAATTAGAAAAAATAGGTCTTAACCCAGAAGAATATATAAATAGAGAATTAGATAACACTTTATCTGGTGGAGAACACAAGAGAATTGAATTAGCAACAGTATTATTAAAAGAAAATAATTTAACCATATTTGATGAACCTGAAGCTGGTATAGATTTATGGAGTTTTAATGAACTTATTGAATTATTTAAAGAATATAAAAACCAAGATAATACAACGATCATTATATCTCATCAAGAGAAGATACTTAAAATAGCAGAAGAATTAATTGTGATTAGAAACGGTGAAATATCTAAAATAGGAAAATATGATGAGGTGGTAACTAATGACTAGTATTATTAATGATCTTAAAGTAGAAGAAAAAAATATTTTAAATAATATTACGGATATAAATAATTTGGAATTTAGTGCATTTAATATAAGACATAATGGTAAGCTATATTCAAAAAAGATAACTGATAATATTAATATAATATCTAAAACTGATAGTGAAGGTATCGATATAATTGTTGACGGTAAAACAAATGGAGAAAGTGTATATATACCAGTTATAGTTTCCAAAGGAGGAATTACTGATAAAGTATATAACGACTTTAAAATAGGAGAAAATGCAGATATCACGATTTATGCAGGTTGTGGTATCCATAATTGCGAAAATACTTCATCAGAGCACTCTGGTATCCATAGATTTTTTGTAGAAAAAAATGCAAAAGTAAAATACATAGAAAATCACTATGGAAAAGGAAGTGGAGAAAAAGTTTTAAATCCAGTTACTGAAGTTTATTTGGAAGAAGGAAGTACTCTTGAAATGCATACTACTCAAATAGAAGGTGTTGATTCAACAATTAGAGAAACTAAAGCTACATTAAAAGAGAATTCAACATTAATTGTTAGAGAAAATATTAAAACTCACAACAACCAAATAGCAAAAACAATTTTTGATGTAACATTAAATGGTAACAATTCCAGTTGTCATTTAATATCAAGAGCAGTAGCAGTTGATGATTCGTCGCAAGAATTTATTTCAAAATTGACAGGAAATGCAAAAAGTTATGCCCACAGTGAATGTGATGCAATACTAGAAGGTAATGCAGTAGCAAGTGCAAGTCCGGTAGTAATTTCAAATAATGCAGATGCTAAATTAATTCACGAAGCCACTATTGGTAAAATAGCAGGGGAACAGCTTACTAAATTAATGTCATTAGGATTAAATAAAAAAGAAGCAGAAAAAATAATTATAGATGGTTTCCTAAAATAAGTGCTATAAGCACTTTTTATATTGTTATAATAATTTAATCTTTGAAGCATATATACATTTAAAATTACGTGTGTTATACTAAAATAAACAAAATATTTCGGAGGTTAATTTGAAAGAAAAAAGTAAAAGAAATGTAAATTTACTATTTATTTTATTAATATTTATATCTATTATTTTTATGTCAATTGGATATTCAGCTTTAAATATTGAATTGACCATAAGTGGTGAAGCAGAAGTGTCGATAGTCGGTGATATAAGGATTAGCAATATAACTACTCTTTTAACTGAAGGGGATGCTTATACAAGTTATAATCCTACATTTTCGGATGCTTCAAGTAATATAGGAGTAACTCTTCCTAATGAAAATTCAAAAATAACAATGATTATAGAAGTAACAAATAATACTAACGAATATTATCATTTAGAAAATATTATTGAAAGTAGTAATAATGCTAATATAAATTATGAAATTTTAAATAAAGAAATAATATATTTTCATCCAAATAGTGTTACACCGATAGAAGTTATATTTTCTTATGAAACATTTGATTCGTTAAATCAAAATTTAACTTTAAATTTACAATATAATTATAAAAAAGTAACATATAAAAATTTAGAATATTTAGTATTTTCAGGATTTGAATATATTGAAACTGGTCTGTCGAATACAGGAGATTATATATTTGAAACAGAGTTTAATCAAGTGGCTTATACCGCAGATGATGGTGGCTGGATAATTTCTGGGAGAACCACTGCGGCATACACTTTAGGAGTTTTTAATGGCAAATCAGGAGTTTTTAATGGATATGGTGGAACTACAAGTGCAAAAAGGCCATATATATCTTTAAACACCTGGTATACACTTTATTTTTCAAGAACAAAACATACAATCGGTGACTATAATTATTCAGTTAATGGGAGGGTTTTGATACCTGCCGAATACGAAGCATTTATTAGAATTGGTGGTGCAACTGAAGCTTATGCTGGAGGATATGACCCAAGGCATTTTAATGGCTATATTAAAAATGTGAAAATAACTGATGCAACAACTGGAGAAGTTATCAGGCATTACGTTCCAGCTGAAATAGTTGAAGGGTCAAATACAGGAGAATTAGGTTATTGGGACATAATTAATGATGTGTTTTACGGTAATGCAGGAACTGGTGCTTTTTTAGCTCCTTAAAAAGTAAA
>CAYJBC010000056.1:0-5080 GCA_964368535.1 uncultured Muribaculaceae bacterium | reverse complement strand
CTTCTTTATCAGTCATTAAACCTTGAGAAGTAGAGATTATTGCAATTCCAAGTCCATTAAGAACACGAGGAATTTCATTTGATTTAGCATAAACTCTTAAACCAGATTTACTGATTCTTTTAAGTCCAACTATAACTTTTTCTTTCTTAGGCCCATATTTAAGCGTAAGAGTAAGTTTATTACCAGTTATATTTTCTTCAAGTGTATAACCTTCAATGTAACCTTCTGCTTTTAAAATATCTGCTATAGCTACTGTCATTTTAGTTCCAATAACATCTACAGTATTATATTTCATTTGATTAGCATTTCTGATTCTTGTAAGCATATCTGCTATTTTATCTTGTACAAACATCTATTTTTCCTCCTTCTTACCAACTTGATTTTTTAACACCAGGAATTTGACCTTGATTTGCTAATTCTCTAAAGCAAATACGACAAATACCATATTTTTTTAATACTGAATGAGGTCTACCACATCTTTCACAACGAGTATATTCTCTAGTACTAAATTTAGCTTTTCTTTTATTTTTAACTTTTAAACTAGTTCTTGCCATATTTCCTCCTTAATTTCTAAAAGGCATTCCGAAAGCTTTTAACAAACTTTTTGCCTCTTCATTTGTATTAGCAGTAGTAACGAATACTATATCCATACCACGTACTTTAACAACAGTATCAAAATCTATTTCTGGGAATATTAATTGTTCTTTAATTCCTAAAGTATAATTTCCACGTCCATCAAATGAAGTACCTGATACACCACGGAAATCTCTAACTCTTGGTAAAGAAATTTTAATCAATTTTTCCATAAAATTATACATGTTTTCTCCACGTAATGTTACTTTAACACCAACGCTTTGACCTTCACGAAGTTTGAAACCAGCAATTGACTTTTTAGCTTTAGTAATAACTGGTTTTTGACCAGAAATTAAAGCTAAGTCAGCAACAGCAGCAGTCACAAATTTTTCGTCTTTTGAACCTTCTCCTACACCCATATTAATGATAATTTTATCAAGTTTAGGTACAGCCATAACTGAAGAATAATTAAATTCTTTCATTAAAGAAGGTGCTATTTCTTCATTATAAAGTTTTTTCATTGAATTCATAATTATTTACCTTCCTTCTTAGTAGTTTTTTTAACTTCTTTCTTTTCAGTTACTTTTTTAACTTCTTTTTTTGCTTTTTCAGCAACTACTTTTACGTTAGATACATGAATAGGTGCTTCTATTTCGAATATACCACCTTTATCATTATTGTTTGTTGGTTTAGAATGTTTTTTAATTATATTAACACCTTCAACAACTACTTTGTTTTTCAATTTTAAAGTTTTAATTACTTTACCTTGTTTACCATTGTCTTTTCCAGTAAGTACTAAAACATTATCTCCTACTTTAACTTTCATATATCCTCCTATAATACTTCCGGAGCTAAAGAAACAATTTTATTATATTCTTTCTCTCTAAGCTCTCTAGCAACTGGACCAAATACACGACTTCCAACTGGAGTTTTATCATCTTTAATTAATACGCATGCATTGTCTGAAAATTTAATATAAGATCCATCATTACGTCTAATTCCTTTAACAGTTCTAACGATAACAGCTTTAACAACTTTACCTTTTTTAACTGTTCCATTTGGAAGTGATTTTTTAACAGTACCAACCACTACATCTCCGATATTACCAGATTTAACTCTAGATCCACCTTCAACTCTAATAACTAAAAGCTCTCTAGCTCCACTATTATCAGCAACTTTAAGTCTTGATTCTTGCATAACCATAAGTAAAACCCTCCTTAAAGAACAACAGCTTTAGTTAGAACTTCTACTAATTCAAACTTTTTAGTTTTACTAATAGGATTAGTCATTCTAATTTTTACTGTGTCTCCTACACCAGCAGTGTTTTTTTCATCATGAGCAGCATATTTTTTACTTGACTTAACTCTTTTACCATATAATTTATCTTTTTTATGAGTTTCAACTAATACAGTAATTGATTTATCGTTTTTACAACTAACAACTGTACCAACTAATTCAAATTTATTTGCAGCCATTATTTAACACCTCCAGCTATTTCTTTTTCTTTCAATATTGTTTTCATTCTAGCAATATCTTTTTTTAATATTTTAAGCTCAACTGGTTTTTCTAAATTTCCAGTAGCTTGTTTCATTCTTTTATCAAATAATTCTTCTTTTGATTTAATTATCTTACTATTTAGCTCTTCGCTTGATAATTTTCTAAGTTCATTAATTTTCAAGTGAATCACCACCCTTTTCTTTCATTACAAATTTTGTTTTAACTGATAGTTTATGAGATGCAAGACGAAGTGCTTCTCTAGCAATTTCTTCTTCTACCCCAACAACTTCAAACATTATTTTTCCAGCCTTAACTACTGCTACATATTCATCAATAGCACCTTTACCTTTACCTTGACGTGTTTCAAGAGGTTTTTTAGTTCTAGGCATATGTGGGAATATATTTATAAATACTTTCCCACCACGTTTCATATAACGTGTCATAGCGATACGAGCAGCTTCAATTTCTCTTGCTGAAATCCAAGCACCTTCAACGGCTCTTAGACCATAATCACCAAAATGAAGTTCTAAGTTACCTTTAGCTTTTCCATCGTAACTAATTCTATGACTTTTACGATATTTAGTTCTTTTTGGCATCAACATTTGAATCTGCCTCCTTTACGTTTCTTTTTTTAGCAGGAAGTATTTCGTTTTTGTAAATCCATACTTTAACCCCTATTTTTCCGTAAATAGTATGAGCTACTGCTGTAGCATAATCAACGTCAGCTCTAATTGTATGAAGAGGAACAGTACCTTCAGTATAACCTTCACTTCTAGCCATTTCAGCTCCACCAAGTCTTCCTGATACTAAAGTTTTAATACCTTTAGCTCCAGATTTCATAGTGTTTCTAATAGCTCTTTTTTGTGCAGATCTAAATGGAGCTCTGTTTTCAATTTGCATAGCAATTGACTCAGCAACTAATTTAGCATTTAAATCAGGTCTTTTTTCTTCAACTATATTAATAAATACGTCTTCTTTTACTAATTTACCAATTTGTTTTCTTAATTTTTCAATATCTTCTCCACCACGCCCGATAATAACACCAGGTTTAGCAGTATAAAGTGTGATATCAACACGAGAGTTTTTTCTTTCAATAATAGTTTTAGAAACTGCTGCAGCTTTTAATTTTTTATCAACAAAATCTCTGATTTTTAAATCATTATTAAGTTTAATTGCAAAATCTTTATCAGCATACCAACGAGATTCCCAATCTTTATTAACACCAAGTCTAAACCCTATTGGATTAACTTTTTGTCCCATGCTTATTCACCTTTCCCATCTGTAACACATACTGTGATGTGACTTGTTCTTTTATCATTTCTATCAATATTCCCACGAGATGCAAATTTAATTCTCTTATAAACAGGTCCTGGATTGACAAAACATTCTTTAATTTTTAATTCAGTTTCAGTAGCTCCATTGTTATTAACAGCATTAGCTATTGCAGAATTTAATACTTTTAAAATTAATGTACTAGCTTTAGTATTTGTATTTTCTAAAATAGCTCTAGCTACATTAACGTCTTTTCCTCTAATTAAGTCCATAGTCATTCTTGCAAGTCTAGGTTTAATTATAGCTTTTTTATGTATTGCATAACTTTCCATATTACCTCCTATTTATTTCCTGAGTGGCCAGCAAACTTACGAGTTCCAACAAACTCACCTAATTTGTGTCCTACCATTTCTTCTGTTACGTAAACTGGGATAAATTCTTTACCATTATGTACTGCAAATGTATTACCTACAAATTCAGGAAATATTGTTGATCTTCTAGACCAAGTTTTAATAACAGTTTTCTTAGCATTTTTATTCATTTCATTAACCTTTTTCATTAAAGATTTTTCAACGAAAGGTCCTTTTTTTAAACTTCTAGCCATTATTTATCCTCCTATTTCTTTCTTCCACTAATTATTAGCTTAGTTGAAGCTTTCTTAGTTTTACGTGTTTTAACTCCTAAAGCAGGTTTACCCCAAGGAGTCATTGGACTCTTACGTCCTATTGGACTACGTCCTTCTCCTCCACCATGTGGATGGTCATTTGGATTCATAACTGAACCACGGTTAGTAGGTTTAACACCCATGTGACGTTTACGTCCAGCTTTACCAAAATTAATTAAATTAAAATCTTCATTACCAACTGTTCCTATAGTAGCAACACAAGTTCCTAAGATTTTTCTCATTTCTCCAGATTGAAGACGAACAATAACATATTTTCCATCTTTACCAAGAATTTGAACTGATGCACCTGCACTTCTAGCAAGTTCAGCTCCTTTACCAGGTTTAAGTTCAACACAGTGAACCATAGTACCCATTGGTATATTTTCTAAAGGCATTGCGTTACCAACTTTAATGTCAGCCCCAACACCACTTTCAATTATCATATCTACTTTTAATCCAGCAGGTGCAATAATATATCTTTTTTCACCATCTCTATAGTTAATTAAAGCTATATTAGCATTTCTGTTTGGATCATATTCGATTGTAGCTACTCTTCCAGTAACTCCATTTTTATTTCTCTTAAAATCAATAACACGGTATCTTTGTTTTGCTCCTCCACCTATGTGACGAACAGTCATTTTACCTTGATTATTTCTTCCACCTGTTTTACTTTTAATTTTAGTAAGAGATTTTGTAGGAGTACTAGTTGTAATTTCATCATTAGCTAACGTTGTCATTCCACGACGACCAGGTGTGACTGGTTTATATTTTTTAATTGCCATATTACTTATTCCTCTCTACTATAAATCGATAGATTGACCATCAACAAGTGTAACGTACACTTTTTTATAAGTTTTAGTCTCTCCAGCGTATTTTCCAACTCTTCTTTTTTTAGGTTTTGTATTACTAGTATTTACACTCTTAACCTTAACATTAAAAGCTCCTTCAATAGCCTTTTTAATTTCTGGTTTAGTAGCTTTTTTATTAGCTTTAAATACATAAACGTTTTTTTCTTTTAATTCTACTGATTTTTCAGTAATTACAGGTGCATCTATAATATCACTATAATGTTTC
>CAYJBC010000055.1:0-5145 GCA_964368535.1 uncultured Muribaculaceae bacterium | reverse complement strand
ATAAACCTACTAATTATTTAGGTAAACATGTTTATTTGAAACAACCTACTAAAGACATTTTAAGATTATCTGATTATTTTTCTGGAAAAGCTTTCTTTTGTCCTGGTTTCACCGGAACAAGTGTATCTATAGATCCAGTTAATGATATAAGTATATCTATTCTTAGTAATAGACTTCATAATAGATTATATGACATTGGTAATTTTGTTAATGAAATTGAAGTTGAAAAAACAGGTGCAAAAAAATATAAAGATGTTTATATTTCTATAGCACATGCCCCTCAAATCAGAAATGTAGTCGAAGTTATTACTAAATTATGTTTCCAATATCAATTCTTAGAAATATTATTTAATAAACAAACAATTTCAAATAATCCAGTTAGAAGATTGACTAAATAAAAAGAACTTCAAAATTGAAGTTTTTTATTTTTATTACTGAATTTCGAAAGTTCACTATACCAAGTACCAATTGCTTGGTATAATGCACTTTAAGACATTGACTACCCTACATCCCTATTCGAAACGGTTCAGCTTCGCTTCCCGTTCCACTCAAAATTTCTACGTTAGATTCAAGATACAAGACTGGACGAGAGGCAAACCTATTGCTCGCGCTGTGGTAGCTCAAATAGCCGATATAGTGAACGTACCACACAAAATTCGAATTAATCGAACGAGGCACAATTGTCCATTCAAATTCATTAGCATCTAAATTAAACAACCAGTTATTATCTATAATTGTTTGATTATTATATCCAGATAAATCTGTTATCCATGCATCTGTATGTGTTGCATATCCATAATCACTTGCATACATCAATCCTATCTTTCCTGTTGATATTTTATTTATTACTGGCTCCCCTATATTATCACTATAAAATTCGTATGCTGTTTCATCCCCTGTATCATTTCCACCGACATACCACGTTGTATCCTTTATCATTAATTGATAACTCGCAGGTATTGAATTATAAAATTCTCCATTTAAATATACCTTTATATCACTTGTTTCATAATCATTGTTATTTTCTGCATCATATTGGAATGTATCTTGTCCACTAGAAGTTATCTCAAGTACTCCATCTTTATCTTTATCAAGGGCTTCTGACTTTATAAGTTTTACACTACCATCATATACCCCGATAATTCTATATTTATTTTCCTCAGGACATGTTATTCCATCACTTCCAAAACACACCCAATTACTTGAAACTACACTATTACTTCCTGAATATCTATAGTTATCGTCTCCTGCGCCATTAACTAATTCTGCTGTATGTTGTAATAAACCTTGTGATTCACCATGATTTGCTATTAGATACTGTGACATAATAATCATTTCATCTTGCCTTAGAATAAGTTCTGAATCAAATGTTTTTCCTTCATTAGGTGTTTGATCTGAGTTTAGATTTATAAAGGTTATTGTTGCTGTCCAGTCTTGTGTAATTTCATTTGTTGTTGTAATTGAGTATAGTTCTTTTACTATAATTAATCCTTCATAAGTTGTGACATCAAATCCACTTATATCTGTATCTGTCTTTGCATCTCTTACTGTTTTATGAGTAAGTCCATCTATATCTATTATTTCGTTTCCTTCTGGATCTGTTATTGTAAGAAGCATCTCTGGAGTATTTGCATCCACTGTATATTCAAAATCATTACTTTTAATATTAAAATATACATAATATTCCTCTGTTGCATTTCCTACACTTGATGCTGCTCTAAGGGTTGCTGTACTTGTTGTACTTTCAGTTAATGATCCAGCATTTTCTGCAAAGTTAGTTAAGTTAGCAACTAAATTAATTGGAGTTCCAGGTGTAAATATCAGAGCCTCACTTCTTTCAGTTGTTAAATCAACATCAGTTATTGCTGGAGTTGAAGTAGCGGCTACAAAGAATGCATATGATAAACTACTTACTATCATAAGAATTGAGGCTACTAGTACTGCTAGTTTTATTTTTTCTTTTTTATTTATTTTTGGTTTAATATTTTCTTCCATATCTATACTCCTTTTATTATACATAAATTATATCAAATTAAGTTTTACTAAGCAATTAAAAAACTCGTTTTTAACGAGTTATAATTTATTGTTTAGGATTTTCATATGTTATTACTTCACAATTTTTAAGCTTATAACTTTCATAGTCATTATCAATTGGCTCTCCTTCATATAAACAACGAATATTTATTGAAACACCTGCATGAGTTACTACTAATATATTTTCTTTTTTATATTTTTCATTTAAGTAGTCAAAAAAAGATTTTACTCTATTATGAATATCGTCAGCTAACTCAATTTTGTATTTGTTGCAATCAATTTCGCTATTAAAATTTATATTTGAAGGAAAATCTTCTTTTTTACGACCTTCCATTATTCCATTAGATCTTTCAATTAATCTTTCATCAATTACAATTTCTTTATTAGTAATTATTTTAGCTGTTTCAAAGGCTCTTTTTAGTGGACTAGAAAAAACTATATCAAACTCAATATCTTTTAATTTATCTCTAACTTCCTTTGCTTGCGCTATACCTAATTTATTCAAAGGTATATCTGCATGTCCTTGATATATACCTTTTTTATTCCAATCAGTTTCTCCATGTCTTACTATATAAATCATACTAGCCTCTTCTTATGTAGTATAACATAAAAAAAATCTCTTTACGAGATTATTTTAAATTACTTAGAAGGTCATCTTTTTTCATTGTGCTGTATCCTTTGATACCTTTTTCTTTAGCTAGTTCTTTAAGTTCTGCTAAAGTTTTTTTAGATAAATCTTCTTTAACTTCTTTTTTTACTGTTTCCTTTTTAGGAGCAGTTTCTTTTTTTACTGTTTCTTTTTTTGCAGTAGCTTTAGGAGCACTTACTGTTTCTCCTGCTAAAGCTTTTTTAGAAATTTCTACTATTGCAGTAAATCCTTTAGGATCTGCTATAGCCATTTCAGATAATACTTTTCTATTAAGTTCAACACCAGCTTTTGCTAAACCATTAATGAATTTAGAATAACTAATTTCATTTTGTCTACAAGCAGCATTAATTCTTGTAATCCAAAGTTTTCTGAAGTTTCTTTTATTTACTCTTCTATCTCTGAATGCATATTGTCCACTATGG
The DNA here is from genome assembly GCA_964368535.1 of uncultured Muribaculaceae bacterium. Taxonomy (GTDB): domain Bacteria; phylum Bacillota_I; class Bacilli_A; order RF39; family UBA660; genus CAKOSP01. The sequence goes on along the minus strand of CAYJBC010000055.1, from coordinate 2,040 downwards.
AAAACTTGCTCTTGAGCTGTTTTATATAGTCTATGTTTACTTCCAAAGTAACCTTTTGCTTCTTTTAGAACTTTACGTCTTCTAGTTTTAGAGACAGTTCCACCTTTAACTCTTGTCATAATTTACACCACCTTAGATAACAGATTTTAATCTGCTAGTTTCTCCTTTACTTAATACTTGTGTTCCTCTTCTTTGACGAACTTGTTTAGCACTGTCTTTACCAGTTTTGTGGTTTCCACCAGCCATCTTAGCAACTACAGAACCATTCTTTTTAACTTTTAACACTTTGCTTGAAGCTTTGTGTGTTTTTTGTTTACATTTTGCCATACTACATTTTCCTTTCTTATATTTCTTTTTTTGGAGCTAACAACATATGCATTTGGCGACCTTCCATTTTAGGAGCCTGTTCTACTGTTGAAAATTCTGCTAACTCTTCAGCAAATTTCTTAAGAACTTCTTCACCTAATTCAGGTTTAGCCATTTCTCTTCCTCTAAATCTAATAAACCCTTTTATTTTATGCCCTTTTTTTAAATATTCAGTTGCATTTTTTTTACGAGTATTAAAGTCACCAATATCTATTCTTACAGATAAACGATATTCTTTAATTTCCTTATTAGATTCTCTTTGTTTCTTTTGAGCTTCTTTAAGTTTTTTCGATTTTTCATATTTAAACTTATTATAATCCATAATTTTAGCTACTGCTGGTGTACTATTTTCACTCATTAATACTAAATCAAGACCTGCATATCCTGCAAGTGTCAACGCATCAGGAAGTTTTTTTATACCCATCTTTTCACCATTTGGACCAATAACCATCATTTCCGCTACCCTAATTTGTTCATTAACGTAGTTGTCATTGTTATTGTTATTATACTTATTTGCTATGTTAAGCACCTCCACTTTAAATTAAAAAGGTAGAGTTACACTCCACCTTAAAAAACATAAAAATAAATCATTCTTAGGTTTTTTACCTACTGCTAATACGCTAGTCAGGTGGACTTTAAAAATCGCTTTCCTTTTTAATACATGGATATTTTACTACATATAACCCACATTTGTCAATGATTTATTAAAAATTTAATTATTCAACGTTATTTATTATTATTTTATTAATGTATCCATCTGAATCTTTTTCATTAATAATACTATAATCGCTAATGTTCGAATTTGATATTTCAGTTATTAAACTTACTAAAGCACTTATTTCTTTATAGCTCACATTATTAAATAATACTTCTATTTCTTTGTCATAATCATTTATATTTTCTATAACTGAGTTTATTAAATTTTCTGTACTAAATTTTCCTTGCACTCCTACATCATCTATAAATAAATTATATAAACTAGTAGATACTTCATTATCTACTTCTGTTTGATTATCAAGTGGAGAATCACTTGAATTCATATCCATGAAACTATTGAATATTGTATATCCTACAAAACCAAATATTAATATAAATATTACAATTGGTATTATCATAAATTTTTGAGCCATTTTTTGATGTTTTAACAATTCTTCTTTATTTAAATGATATTCATTACTTGTATGAGTACTATTAAGTGGTGATCCATCATCTAATATAATATCATTCCTACAGTATTCACAATGATATATTTTTTTATTTATATCTACTTTTATTCTTCCTCCACAATTTGGACATTTTGCCGCTACAAATTTCATTTTTCCTCCTAATATATTTAATTTTATACTTCAATTATACACTATCAAACAGAAAAAGGAAACTAATTTAATTTATAATATTAATAAAAAAACACAGAATTTCATTGAATTTGTGCTTCTTTTTTATATTAAAATTATTTTTTATCCTTAATAGATTTTTTTATATAATTTATGAATTCTTCTTGCTCCATAATAGTTGTTTCAGTACTACCAAGTAATCTAAATGATATTTTTTTATTGTCTCTTTCATTATCACCTAAAATTACTGTTACTGGATTTTTCATAATATTACTTTGTCTTATACGATAATTAAATGTTTCTTCACTATTATCAAGATCTACTCTAATGTCATTATCTA
>CAYJBC010000054.1:0-5469 GCA_964368535.1 uncultured Muribaculaceae bacterium | reverse complement strand
AAGAAATAAACATGAGTTTATTTTTTTTTTGATATATGATACACTAGGATTGGAGATGAGTATATGAAAAAAGTAGTTATATTTGGTGGAGGTACAGGGTTATCTCAGTTATTAAAGGGTTTAAGAATGTTTCCGGTAGAGATAACAAGTGTTGTTACTGTCGCGGATAATGGTAAAAGTACAGGTAAGCTTCGTGAAGAGTATTTAATACCTGCAGTAGGTGATGTATCTAAAGTATTATTATCAATGTCACATATGGATCAAGATATAATAGATTTAATGAATTATAGGTTTACTAAGTCTCAAACACTTGGTATGCATTCAGTTAAGAATTTATTATTAACGGCACTTTTAGATTTAAAGGGTAACTTTAATGATGCGATACCTATATTTTGTAAATTACTTGATATAGATGGTAATGTTTTACCACTGACTGAAGAAAGTGTACATTTAATAGGTACTACTGAAAGCGGACTTAAAATACTTGGTGAGGAACAAATTACTAAAGTAGATGAAAAGATAGTGGATTTAGAATATGATAAAGAATTTGAAATAAACAAAAATATATATGATGCCTTAGATGAGGCAGATTTAATAATATTTTCATCAGGCTCTATACTTACAAGCATTATGCCACATATAATAATTAAAAAGTTAGTTGATCATATCAGCAAAGCAAAAGCTAAAAAATTATACGTATGTAATTTATTTACTCAACCAGGTGAAACAGATGGATATAAACTAAGTGATCATGTAAATGTTCTTGAAAAGTATATTGGTAAGAATAATTTAAATGCAGTAATAGTTAATAATAAAATAGTATCTAGTAAACTTGCTGAGAAATATTTACAAGAAGAACAAAAAGATTTTGTTCTTAATGATAAAGAAAATTTAGAAAATGAAAATATAATAGTCATAGATGATAATTTACTAGTGGTAGATGGTCCATATTATAGACACGATTCACTTAAAACTGCTTATCATATATATTCATACATGATGGAGCTTGATAAATAATGACATTTACAATTAGTTTAAAAGAAGAAATGTCTAAATTAGATGATAATTTACTTGAGAAAAGATTATCATTAAATGCATTTTTGTCTATTATGGGTAAATTTACAAATGATTTAGAGCTTAATAGTGAAACTGCATCAGTAATAAGAAAAATGTATACAGACTTAAAACTTATATATGACGTTAATCCAAGAATAAAGGTTCGTATACAAAAAAGGTTTAGACAAAAACAAGTATATATGCTTAATATACTTGAAAAAAAAGATTTGATTAAAGAATCTATTAAATATAAGAATATATTGGAGTACTGTGAAACAGATGAAGATAAGATTTCTTTTTTAAAGGGAGCCTTCTTGGCAGTAGGCTCAATATCTGATCCTAAGACTACTGGTTATCATTTAGAATTTTCGTGTCCTAGAAAAAAAATAGCAGATGATTTAAAAAAATTATTAATACATTTTAGATTAAATGCTAAAGTTGTTAAAAGAAGTAATAAGTATATAACTTATTTAAAAGCATCTGAAGAAATAAGTGACTTAATTAAGCATTTTAAGGCTATTTCATCACTGTTTTACTTTGAAGATATAAGAATATATAGAGATCATAAAAACATGGTTAATAGGCTTAATAACTGTGAAATAGCTAATCAAGAAAAAACTATTAAAACTGGTTTAAAACAAATGGAAGCAATAGAGTATTTAAAAGATAATGATTTAATAGATTTATTAGATGAGAAAACAAAAACAGTTGTGTTAATGAGAGAAAAGTATCCAGAAGCATCATATGCAGAGCTTGCAGAAATAATAACTATGGAAACTAGTTATAAAATAGGTAAGTCTGGTATTAATCATAATTTTATTAAAATAAATGATATTATAAATAAACATAAGGAAGTGAAGTAAAATGAAAGTAGTGCTTGCAAAGACTATTGATACTGATAGTATTGTTGATGGCCCTGGCCTTAGATCAGTTATTTGGTTTCAAGGTTGTTCTCATGCGTGTCTAGAGTGTCATAATCCTGAAACTCATGCATTTGATTCGGGGAAAAAATATGATGTAGAGGATGTATTTAAAATGATAGATGCACTTGAAGATCAAGATGGGATAACTTATTCAGGTGGTGACCCTATGTTTCAGCCTGAAGCATTTTTAGAAATACTTAAATACGCTAAGAGTAAAGGTTACAATAATTTATGTTATACAGGATTTGTTTATGAAAATTTACTTAAAATGGCACCTATTTATAAAGAAATACTTGATAACTTAGATATACTTATAGATGGTAAATTTGATATAAATAAAAAAAGTTTTGATTGTAAATATCGAGGTAGCACTAATCAAAGAGTTATAGATTTAAATAAAACAAAGCTTGATGGAAAGTTAGTGTTGTTATATGAAAAAAGTACTGTTGCAATTTAGTTACGATGGATCTAAATTTAATGGATTTCAAAGACAAAATAACGCTAGAAGTGTTCAGGGAGATATTGAAAAAGCTTTATCTACAATATATGATAGAAAAATAGTTATTAAAGGTGCAGGAAGAACTGACCGGGGAGTTCATGCGTTAAACCAGTATGCACATGTTGATGGTATAGAAATTAAGAAAAATCTTAAAGCAAACTTGAATGCGCTACTAAGTGATTGTGTGATTAAGAAGGTTAAGTATGTTAATGATGATTTTCATGCTAGGTATAGTGTTAAGAAGAAAACTTATGAATATATAATTAGTTTTAATAAAGAAGATGATTCTAGATACTATTTAATTTATTATAAAGATTTAGATATAAATAAAATGAAAGAAGCATCTAAAGTATTTATAGGTACTCATAACTTTAAAAATTTTGTATCTGGAGAAAGAGATGATTATGAAACTACTATATTTGATATAAAATTTAAGTTCAAAAAAAATAGATTACATATATATTTTACTGGTATAGGGTTTTATAGATATATGATAAGAAATTTAGTGGGGGCTCTAGTTGATGTTGGTAAGGGAAGTGTTGATATAAGTGCTTTAAAAGATATGTTAATTAATTATGAAGTAAGAAAACAGTTATCTACTGTAAAAAGTGAAGGATTATATTTAGTTGATATTAAATATTAGTAAAGGTGGTAAATATGAATGAAAATTATTTAAATTGGGATAATTATTTTATGGCAATAGCTAAATTATCTGCGGCTAGGAGTAAAGATCCAAGCACACAAGTAGGTGCTTGTATAGTGAATTCAGAGAATAGAATTTTATCTATTGGATATAATGGAACACCAAATGGTTATGATGATGCGAATTTTCCATGGGGAAGAGATGGAGAATTTTTAGAAACAAAGTATCCTTTTGTATGTCATGCGGAGCTTAATGCAATACTTAATTTTAGAGGTTCTAGAAATGAATTTTTAAACTCAAGAATATATGTGGATTTATTTCCATGTAATGAGTGTGCAAAAGCTATTATTCAATCAGGTATTAAAGAAATAGTGTATTTATCAGATAAATACAAAGATACAGATGGTGTGAAAGCTAGTAAAATGATGCTTGATGTATGTGGGATAAAATACAAGCAACTTGTAAACGAGAATAATCTGGAAGTCGTTGTTGATTTAGAACCTAATAGTAAAACTATAGTTAGAGAAAAAATGTAGTGCATTAGATGTGAATCTAATGTTTTTTATTGTAAATTTTGTAAATATATTGTAAAATTAATATTGATGATATGATAGAGGTAATAAATGGATAATAAAAATAAAAATATATTGTTGATAATTATAATAATGGTGGTAATTTTAGGTTTTTACGTTGGGTATAGTTATTTAGAGGTTGATACTTCAGAGAATAACAATCCAGTTCAAGAAGATCAAGATATAACTGATGATAAGAATGAAGAAAATTCTAGTAAAGATGAAGAGAATGAAGATGACAAAGATATTGACAAAGATGATTCATCAGATACTGATGATTTAGTAGATGTTGAAGATCCAGAAGATAGCGCTGATACTTCAGATGAAAATTTGGAAGATAATACTGATTCAAATGAACCAGTAAATCCAGAGGAAGATCAAACAAGTAAGAATTATAATGTATCAAATGTTGATGAAATGTTAAAACAATTGAATTTGAAAAATGGTGATACAGTAACTACTGATGAGTATCATTTTTCAACTAATCAAGGTGGCGCTACATATAAAATAGTTGATAAAACTAGTATGGATGTAGATAATGGAAAATGTTTTAAATTAGATAATGGGTTATATGCTGTATTTTCATCTGATAATGAAAAAATAAATGTAAACCAGTATGGAGCTTATGGTGATGGGATACATGATGATTCAAAAGCTATTAGTTCTATGTTGGAAAATAATGATATAGTAAATTTAATGAATGAAACTTATTTAATTGAATCTTCAATTGAAATTAATAATAGCAATAAACAAATTATAGGTAATAATTCAAGTATATTGCTTTCAAATGATTCATATTTTATAACTTTAAATGATGTTTATAACGTTGCTATAAGTGATGTAACATTTATTAATGAAAATAATAATAGTACATATAAATCATTTGTTAAAGTAGAAGATAGTTCGAATATTTTATTTAAAAATAATGAAATTACTTTCACTGCAGAAGATACATTTATAAATAATGAAGGTTCAACAAATATTACTATGACAGGTAATACAATTGAATATAATATAAATAATGATAGACTAAATAATTTTTCTGTATTTGAAGGAAATATTAGTGATATAAATAATAATTCTATAACAATTAATGCATTAAATAATAATTTGACTGTAGATATATTTGATTTATATGGATATTATTTAATATATAATAACTAGATTAATATTAATGTTTACTCAAGTAATTTATTTAACAATATTGAATCTATGAATACTAATATTATTAATATTTATAATAAAACAAATAATGTATTAACATGGACTAATGATTTAGCAACAGATATAATAATCAATAATAATACTATTAATAATTATTATAATGAAGAAACTGCTAATGTTAGTTCAAGTTTATTTATGATGTCTAATATAAAATTAAATAATAATAATGTTGATTTTAAAAACAATGTTATTAATGGTAATGATGTTAATAGTAATAGTAAATTAATATTATTTGATGTTTTAGATGATACTTCTCAAGTTCTTAATTTTCTTTCAAATGAAATTCATGGATATGAAAAAAGATATATTATAGGTAGTGATGATCATGATATAAGTATGACACCTAAGGAAGATGTTTTATTTGCTTCAGTTGATTCAATGGTTAATAGTTCATCTTTAAATGAAAAAGATATTGTTAAAACAACTGGATATTATAATAATTCAACTTTAGGTTCATCGTATTATACTATTGTAGATAGTGTTGATATCAGTTATTCACCATCAGAGGTAATACCGCTTAATAGTGGTAAATATGCCGTTTTATTCAACACT
>CAYJBC010000053.1:0-5973 GCA_964368535.1 uncultured Muribaculaceae bacterium | reverse complement strand
AGTTGGTAGAGCATTTGACTTTTAATCAAAGGGTCATGCGTTCGAGTCGCATACGAGACACCATTTGAAATTAAACACTAAGAATTCTTAGTGTTTTTTTGTTGATTTTATGTTATACTTTTATAGTAAGGTAGTGTGAATATGGCTAGAAAAAAAATGATATATGATGTAGAAGAGAAACCGGATTTTAAAACACTAATTCTAGTAGCTTTGCAGCATATATTTGCGGTATTCGGTTCAACAATATTGGTTCCAGCACTTGTTAATGGTGCAGTAGGGCAAGAAATATTATCAGTTCCAGTTGCATTAATCGCATCAGGAACTGGAACTTTAATATATTTAATAATTACTAAATTCAAATCTCCAGGATATTTAGGGAGTTCATTTGCATATATTACTCCGATGATACTAGGTTTTGCAAAGGCAGGTACAGGTGGTATTTTTACTGGAATAATAGCAATAGGTCTGATATATTTAATTGTAGCTCTTTTAATAAAATTTGCTGGTAAAAAATGGATAGATAAATTGCTGCCTCCAGTTGTTATAGGTCCAATGATAATTATTATTGGTTTATCATTAGCAAGTACTGTAGTAACTCAAGTTGGACTAAATCCATCTGGAGCAATAAATGGTAAAGAAGTACTTGTTGCTTTCGTAACATTCATTACTACAGCAGTAATCGCTATTGCAGGAAAAGGTTTCTTAAAAGCCTCTCCATTTTTAATAGGAATACTTGTAGGATATATTTTTTCAGCAACACTTGGAATGGTAGATTTTTCTATAATTTCTTCAGCATCTTGGTTTAGATTACCTGAATTTACATTTCCCTTTGTTAATTACGTACCAAACTTTGATGCATTATTATTAATTGTTCCATTAGCGATAGTTTCAATAACGGAGCATATAGGAACTCATTATGCTTTAGGGGTTATAGTGGATAAACCTTTAGTTAAAGATCCTGGACTTCATAGAACACTCCTAGGAAATGGATTATCTATAATGTTTGCAGGTTTAATAGGTGCTCCCAGTAATACAATATATGGAGAAAATACTTCAGTTATAGGAATTACTAAAGTAGCTTCGACAAGAGCAATAGCTCTAGCAGCTTGTTTGTTAATATCACTTGGATTTTTAGGTAAAGCATCAGCTATATTAGAAAGTATACCAATGCCTGTTTTAGGCGCTGTGACATTACTTTTATATGGCTTCATACTTATAAATGGTTTTAAAGTAATAATGGAAAATAAAGTAGATTATTCAAGTATGCGAAATGTAGTTATAACTTCTACTATGTTAATTATTGGTTTAGGAGGAGCTGCATTTGTGTTTGAAACGGGTGAAATTTCTCTTTCAATATCAGGAATGAGTCTTGCTGCAATAGTAGGGGTTCTACTAAATGTATTTTTACCTAAAGAAAGTATCGAATAAAAAAACTCCAAATTGGAGTTTTTTAACTGTTTTCAATTTCATATTTAGTTTTGTGAGGTTCATCAAAAAGGAGGTTAGGATAATTTTGTTGTCTTAGTGCTTCATAAAGCATAATAGCAACAGTATTAGATAAGTTAAGAGATCTAACATTTTCGCTCATAGGCATTCTCATACAAGTATCCAGGTGTGGTTTAAGGATTTCTTTAGGTATACCCGTGGATTCTTTTCCAAATACAAAATATATGTCTTTAGATGGATCTGAATAATCAAAGGCAGTATGAGGTTTATGACCGTATCTTGTTAGATAATAAAATTCTCCATTATTTTTAGAATAGAAGTCATTAATATCTTCATATATAGATAAATCAATTTTATCTATATAATCAACACCGCTTCTACGTAAATTTTTTTCATCTAAACTAAAACCTAATGGTTTGATTAAATGTAGTCTTGCATTAGTTGCAATACAACTACGCATAATATTACCAGTATTTTGTGGTATTTCAGGTTCGAACAATACAATATTTAACATAATTTCCTCCTAGTAAAAAAAAGCTTTAATTGCTTTTTTCAAAATCGTATACTTTTAATAATTTTTCAAAATCATCTGCTTCTAAATAATCATTATTATCCTTGTCAATCATTATAGTTGCAACGCCTTCATTAAAATATATAATAGATGGTATATGATTTATATCAATACCTAATATATCTGTTAAAGTATTGGTTAATTCTTCATCATTTTTTAACTTAGTTACGTCTAAATAATAAAATATAGAAGATAAATTATAATCATCAATAATTGGTTTTAAATCTTTTTCTAAATCATACTCAATTTGACTACCAGTATAACCGGTAAAAATAAAGTAACTTTCAGGTTGCTCGTTTAAAAAATTCTCTAATTCTTCGATAGTCTTAATTTCTAAACTAACAGTATTAGTTTTAATTAAATAACTTTCGAGTAGTGATTCTTCTTCTTTTACGTTTTGCCATTGAAAAGCATATATAAATAAGAAAATTACTGCACCAAGCATTAGAATTGCTAAAAAGTAATTTTTAGCGGGAATGTATCTTGTTTTTTTTGCCATAATATATCACCATCCTCTATAATTTTATCATAAATTCATTAATAAAAGAACACCTAATCTTCTGTTGACTGCAATTTTACTAAAACTTCTCTAGGTTTAGAACCATTTTGAGGACCTACAATACCACGAGATTCTAATAAATCAATCATTCTTGCAGCCCTGTTATATCCAAATCTAAATCTTCTTTGAATGAGTGAAGCACTTATTTTTCCTGTTTCAATAGCAAATTCTACAACTTCATTATACATTGGATCATCATCGCCTTCGCTATTTGCAGAACCACTAGTTGTATTAGCTTTTGCATTTGATAAATCTTCATCATATTTAACTGTTAATTGTTTAGTACAATAATCAATTAATTTCGCTATTTCACCATCGGATATGAAACAACCTTGGATACGCTTAGGTGTATTTTCACCCATTGGTAAATATAGCATATCACCTTTACCTAATAATTTTTCAGCTCCACCCATATCAAGTATAGTTCTTGAATCTATTTGACTTGAAACAGAGAATGCTATTCTAGAAGGTATATTATTTTTAATAAGACCAGTAATTACATCGGTAGATGGTCTTTGTGTAGCTACAATTAAATGTATACCAGCAGCTCTGGCCATTTGAGTAATTCTCATAATTGAATCTTCAACTTCTTTAGAAGCTACTAACATAAGGTCAGCAAGTTCATCTATAATTACAACAATATAAGGCATTTTAGAAATTGGAGATTCAGGGTGTTTTTTATTTTCTTTAGTTACCCATTCGTTATAACCAGCAATGTTTTTGAAATGTTTTTCACTAAAAGTTTCATATCTTTTGTCCATTTCACTAACAATTTTTTGTAGGGTAATACTTGCTTTTTTAGGATCAGATACTACCGGACATAATAAATGAGGAATTCCATTATAATTTGTAAGTTCAACCTTTTTAGGATCAACTAATACTAGTTTCACGTCGCTAGGTTTATATCTCATTAATATTGAAGAAATCATCGAATTTATGCATACAGATTTACCTGAACCAGTAGACCCTGCAACAAGAAGGTGAGGCATCTTAGAAATATCTTCAAGAATGCTTCTTCCCATTAAATCTTTTCCTAGTGCAACAAATATTTTGTTTTCTGGATCTTGACTAGCAGTAGATTCTAAAACTTCTCTAAAACCAACTGAAGAAATAGTTCCGTTTGGAATTTCTACACCTATAGTACTTTTTCCAGGGATAGGAGCTTCAATTCTTACGTCTTTAGCTGCCATTGCAAGAGCAATTTCTTTATGTATTCCACTAATTCTAGCAACCTTAGTACCGTGAGGAACAGTTATTTCATATTGTGTTACAGCTGGCCCTATATGTATTTCAACAACTTTAGCATCTATTCCAAAATCTTTGATAACTCGCTCAAGAACTTCTTTGTTAGCTCTAGTGACATTAGTATTATTTGTTTGTTTAACAGCTTTAACAGGATCTAGTAAATTAAAGTTAGGAAGTTTATAACTTGTTTCTTTTGCCTCATCTTCCTTACTTAAACTAATAGGTGCGCTATCTAAATTTTCTGTAAGAGGTTTATTTTTGATCTGATCAATACTAGTAATTACAACTCGTTTATCTTCTTCAGCTTCATCCTCAGTTTCATCTTCATACTCAACATCGCCATTATCATCAAGTTTAATCTCTTTTTTCTCTCTTGGTTTAATTTTAAATACATTTTTAATTTTGCTTGCAATTCCATTAAGTACGGAAGATATATTTATATCAAATGCAAGAATGGCTCCGAATATTAATAAAACAATAAGTATAATTTGACTACCAGTTATACCAGCAATGGCATTAAATAAGGATATAAAAGCGCAACCAATAAATCCACCACCTATAACAATAGTAGATGTTCCACTTGTTGTTAAAGCATTACTAACATTAATAGTATTCATTCTTTGTATATATTTATCATATGTAGCTGAGAATACTCCTTCAATAGTTACTTCTTCAGTTAAAAAAGTAATATGAGAAAAAGATAAAAGTGCAATAATTAATATATAAAAACCTATTAGTTTAACACTAAAAAATTTAGGCATAGTTCTTTTAAATAACATATAAAGTCCGATTATTAAAATAGCTATTAATATAATAAACCAATATGTTCCCGCCAAAAACATTGCAAACTTTTTAATTAAAGTACCAATGCTTCCAAATCCAAAACCTATAATTCCTATTAAAATTAATATAAGTCCAGTAAGTTCCACACTGTAACTAAATCCTGATTTGCTTTCTTTTGTTTTTTTTCTTTTTGCCATATTTTATTCACCATATTAATTATACCTTATATAACAAGTAATTGCCAATAAAAATATAACTTTATTAAATAAATAGGTAAAATAATTACATGTTTAGTAAAAATAACATATTTTAAATTAGGAGGTAAAATATGTTAATTGATAATGATTTAATGGTCTTATCTATTTTAAATATGAATAATAATATTTCTAATGCAGAAACATGTTCATCAGCTGAAGGTTTTATAAAAGGAAATATATTTACAAATGAATATAAACCTTATAAAAATTATAAACCATTCTTTCCGAAGACATCTAACGAAAAATCAGCATTACTATATGAGATTATGGAATTAGAATTTGCTGTATATGATTTGAATTTATGGCTTGATATACATCCTGATGATAAAAAAATATATACTATTCAAAAAGAATATATGAAAAAGTTAGCAAATTGCGAAAGTGTATTTGTAAATAAATATGGACCACTTGAAATTACTGATAATATTTATGAAGATAATAAATGGGTCAATAATTGGCCATGGGAAAAGGAGGATTCAGTTTATGTATAAATATACTAAAACTTTAAATTTTCCGGTAAATATAAAACAAAAAGATTTAAAAATGGCTAAATATTTAATTACTCAGTTAGGTGGTGCAAATGGTGAACTAGGAGCATCGATAAGATATTTTTCACAAAAGTACACCATGCCTGATGATTTAGGTAAAGCTCTTTTAAATGATATAGCAACTGAAGAATTAGGACATGTAGAAATGATTAGTACAATGGTTCACCAATTAATTAAAGATGCGAGTATTGATGAGTTAAAAGAATCTGGTTTAGAAGGATACTTTGTTGAACATAAAAAAGGAATATTTCCTATTGATACATCAGGAGTCCCTTTTACCGCAGCGTATTTTGCAGTTACAGGAGATCCGATTGCTGATTTAACTGAAGATATGGCTGCAGAACAAAAGGCTAGAGTAACATATGAAAGACTTATTGATATAGCAACTGATCCAGATATAATAAATCCACTTTTGTTTTTAAGACAAAGAGAAGTTGTCCATTTTAATAGGTTCAAAGAATTATGTGACTACTATAAAGAAAAAGGTTATTAAGAGTTGAATATAGACTCTTTTTTTGATAGAATGAATATATAATAGGTGAAGATATGACAAGTAGAAAAGTT
>CAYJBC010000052.1:0-6057 GCA_964368535.1 uncultured Muribaculaceae bacterium | reverse complement strand
TAACAACTTATCCTAGTGTATCGACAACCTCGCACATCTTTGCCAGTCATACGTTGTTAATTATAACACAAGTTTTTGCCTAAAACAAGGGGTTTTTATAACTTTTTTACACAAAAAAATATAGTCTCTATTTTGACTATATCTTACTTTAATAAAATATCAGTTTCTTGCATTTCTTTAGGTACTGCTATATCCATATAATTAAGAATAGTTGGAGCAACCATTGTTAAATCACCTTCATTTTTTAAATTTACGCCATTATCTCTAATAATAAAAGGTACTTTAGATAAAGTATGAGTAGTACATACATCACCATTTTCATCTATCATAGTATCCGCATTACCGTGATCAGATAAAAGTATTAATTTATAAAAGTTATCATCAGCTGTTTCGATTAATTTACCTAAACAAACATCTAATGTCATACACGCTTTAACCGCTGCCTCAAAATCACCCGTATGACCTACCATATCAGGGTTTGCAAAATTAACTAGTATAAAGTCATAATCTTCTTCCATTAACTGACATACCTTTTTAGTTACTCCAACCGCACTCATTTCAGGTTTTAAATCATATGTCGCAACATCAGGTGAAGCAATTTCATATTTATTACAATTTTCAATCACTCCATCATATCCGCCATCAAAAAAATATGTGACATGAGGATATTTTTCACTTTCAGACACTCTAGCTTGAGTAAGACCTAGTTTTGATAAGTACAACCCAAGAGGATTACTTACATCACTAGGAGCGATGAAATTTATAGTTTTAATATCTTTATCAATGGGTAGAAAAGAATAAATTTTGCTATTTGATAAATTTATATCATTAAACGAACCAATGGAATCTTCTGATAATGAAGCAATAATTTGTTTTGCTCTATCAGCTCTATAATTCATCCATATAATGTTATCACCATTTTTAATTTTATTGTTTATATTTAATATAATTGGTTTTAAAAATTCATCAGAAATACCTTTTTCATACATAGCCTCAATAGTTTTCTTAGGATCAAGTGAACCAATACCTATTCCTTTAACAACTAAATCATAATATACTTTAGTTCTGTCATAATTATCATCTCTATCCATAGCATAATATCTACCACATATAGAAGTTATATCACCTATCTTAGTCGCACTAATAGCATTTTCAATCATTTCAATATATTTACAAGCTACATCAGTATCAGTATCTCTACCATCAGTAATTAAATGAAAATGTATATTCCTAACATCATTTTTAACTAGTATATTATACAGTTTTAAAAAATGATTAATACTTGCATGTACATTCCCATCACTAGCAAGCCCCATTATATGATAATGTTTATCTTTTTCAAGTAACATATCATTAAACGCTCCATTAGTTTCATATTCATCATTTAAAAAGTCAGTAACAATGATTTCATTTTGTTTAACCAACCTACCTGCACCAATAGTTAAATGACCAACTTCACTATTACCAAATTGCCCATCATTTAAACCAACAAAGCTTCCAGACGCTTCAAGTGAAGCATGAGGATATTCTTTCCACAAGTTTTCATAATTTTGCATAGCAGCTCTTTTAATTGCATTACCATTTTCTTCTTCTCTTAAACCAAAACCATCAAATATAGTCATTAAGATTTTTTTCATAAAATAATTCGCCTCTTTCAATAATTTTAACACATATGGACAAAAAAAGTAAAGTTACCTTTACTTTATAAGCTTAATCTGTATGGATTTGAATTTGTTCCAGAGCCATATTCGATTTTTGCATCACTAGACAACGTTATAACTGGTCTTACAGCAAGAGCATCTGTTACAACACTTCCTCCTACATGACCTCCATAATGTACTCTCCATACTTTATTAGAATCACTTGTGTACTCATTAATACACCACTCTAAATAATTATCATACTGATCTAAATAAAGCCAGTTATTAGCTTGCATATCAGTGTTTAAATAATAATCTGTAGTTGCACTTGAACTTGCAAAACTAACTAGACTCCAAAAGTTAGAATTAGCACCAAACATATACTCTCCAGGAGACATTAATGCAATATTATATGTTTGTGCACTGTAAGCACCAGTTTGTGCAAGTTGATAATTTTTAGCAGTCGCACTGTTAGATTCATCAAAACCTGCTGTACTATAATTACTTGCTAAAATCATATTACGATATTTCTCAGGAAAAGCATTATAATATGTAGTATTTAAATATGTATTAATTGATGCATCATCAGACGGATCGGAACTATCAGTACCTTCCCAGTTAACTACATTAGCCCCGCCAAATGCAAAAGTATCAGCACCATTAACGGCAACATCATAAGTTCCATCAGAATTTTTATCAATAGGTTCAGCTTTAATTATCTTTATATTACCATCATATACACCCATGATACGATATAAATTTTCTTTAGGACAAGTTACTTCATCACTACCAAAACACACATAATTCTCAACTATATCATTTCCACCTGAATATCTATAGTTATCATCAGCAGCACTCGCTGCATAACTGCTCGCATGTTCTACTAATCCGTTATCACCATCGTCCATATAAAGAATAGCTTCACTAAGTGACATTTTTCCTTCTTGAAGATATATTCTTGAGTTTAATGTTTTACCTTCATTTAAGGTTTGTTCAGAATTTAAATTTACAAAAATAACTTCAATGCTCCAAGATTGAGTAGTACCATTAACTGAATCAGTAGTACTAATTGAATAATTTTCTGCAATAGTTACAGCTCCAGAAAATGTAGTTATATCAAAACCACTTTGCGACGCACCATCTACATCAGTTACTGTTTTATAATTAAGTCCATCAACAGATAACACTTCATCACCCTCAGGATCTGTAATTTTCAAAAGTACTTCTGCAGTATTAGAGTCCACTGTATACTCAAAATCATTTTCAGACACCAAATAATGAACGCTATAAGTTTTAGTCGCTGAATCAGAAGTTGAAGCTGCAATTACTTGTATAGAAGGATCTGCAGTCGCACTTAAAGTTCCATGATTTTCAGAAAAATTAAGCAAGGAAGCATGTAAATTTATTTCACTTCCCGGAGATATAACTACTTTTTCTGAAGTATCAGTAGTAACCCTTACATTTGTATTTGCTGGAGTTGTTACTCTAGCTACAAAATAAGCAAAAGATACTGCAATTATTGCAATACTTGCTATTAATACTATTAAAAGTGTTATATTTTTTTTAGATATATTAAACTTCACTATTATCACCTATTATAATTATACACTATGTTTTAATTTAAAACAAATAAAAAATAAGAATTTATTCTTATTTATGATACATACATATTATGATTTAATTTTATTCTATCAGCAATAGTATTTATGTATTCTGAATTAGTAGGTTTACTTCTTTCATAATCTACACTATGACCAAATAAATCATCCATTAGATTTAAGTCTCCTCTATCCCAGCTAATTTCAATCGCATGTCTAATAGCTCTTTCCACTCTAGATGAAGTAGTCGCATATTTATATGCTATTTCAGGATATACATCTTTAGTAATATAACTTACAAATGAATTTTTATTATATATAAGTTGTATACCATCTCTAATATATTGGTATCCTCTTATATGACTAGGTATTCCCAGATTATGTAGTATTTCACTAATTTGAACTTCTAAATTAGCTTTTTTATTAGATACAAAAGTATTTACAATATATAAATCTTTTATTCTTTCTTCTAAACTTTCCATACTAAATGGTTTAAGCATATAGTAATCTACACCTAAACTAGTTGCTTTCTTAGTTACATTTTCATTCATATAACTAGATAAAACTATTATTTTTTTATCAATGTTTCTTTTTTTCATCTTTTCAAGTAAATTTATACCATCTATTTTAGGTATAACTAAATCCATGATAATCGCATCAAATTCATTATTATTATTTATAATAAATTCTAATGCTCTTTCTCCATCTTCAAAACATGAAACTACATTAATGTCACTGCGAACTTCAAAATACTTCTTAATACTGCTTGTTACTTCCTTATTTCCATCTACAACAATCAGATTAATATTTTCCATTTCGGTTCCTTTCTTACAGCACTAATATTTTTTTCACAACATAAATACATTATATTATATATAACGACATATATCTAGTAAATAATTTGTCAACCACTGTAAAAATATGTAAAGTGATGTCGAACCATGTAGAAACAAAAAGAGTAACACACGTTACTCTTCGACATACTCTATAATTTGAATCAAATTTTCTTCATTTAATGCACTACTAGATATCATGAATCCATCTATTACTTTAGATAAACTCAAATTCCTAATATTAGTAGCATTAACACTTCCCCCATATAAAACCATTACCTGAGTATCATACATACTTCTTACATATTCTTTTATATATAATATATTTTCTTCAATATAACTAAGTGATACATCTACATTTTTACCAATAGCCCAGTATGGTTCATAAGCAAGTAATATGTATTTTTTATTAACTATATTCTTAAAAACACTATCTATTTGCTTCTTAAGCGTATTAAATACATCTACTGATTTAATTTCCTCACCTAAACATAGAATAGGTTTAATGTTATTATCTTGCAATATGTTTACTTTACCACTTATTTCACTATCAGTTTCACCAGCTTTTCTATTATCATAATGACCAACTATCGCATGTGTTACTTTATTTTCTTTTAAAACATTTATATCACTCAACCCTTGAACGCCCAAACAATATTTATGCTCATTAAAAATATGTAAGTGACTTTCTTTAGGGCACACAATAAATTTTACTTTATTAAAATCAATATTACTAATAATCCCATAATACTTCTTAGCATCTTCTTCACTAAATTTATTTTTTGTATTAACTACTATATATTTCATTTATCTATCCATTCTAGGGCTTTTAAAGTGCCATCCGCCACATATTCAAGGCTTGCTCCTCCACCACTTGATATAAATTTATAAGAATCTTCATAACCAAATTTTTTTACAGCTGCAGCTGTATCACCACCTCCAACATAAACATCTGCATTAGATTCTTTTAAATACTCAAGCAGCATTTTAGTTCCAGTACTATACTCTTCTTTTTCATATAGCCCTGGAGTACCATTAATAAATATTAACTTACTTTTAAATATATACTCTTTATAGGGAGTTACATCTATATCAAGTATTTTATTATTTACAAACTCATATAAATTACTCATAATTATCTTACCCTTATTATTATCAATTAATTCTTTAAGTTCCTTTAAAACCATTTCATCACTAGTACAAAGTGAATCTAACACATCTATGCCACTAGCCTTTAAGAAAGAATTAAGTATTCCTCCACCTAAAAGTAAATAATCACACTTAGGTAACAATTTTTTTATAATAGGTAGTTTATCTTCAACCTTAGCGCCACCCATAAATATAGTAAATGGTCTATTAATTACATTAATTAAGTTATTTAAATTAGTTGTCTCTTCATCTACTAAAAATCCTACAGCACTAGGAAGCATCTTAGCAATAGCAGCAGTGCTTGAATGTTCCCTATGAGATGAACCAAAAGCATCATTTATATATACATCGCCTAAACTAGCCCAAAAAGATGCAAGTTCAAAGTCATTTTTACTTTCTTTTTTTTCCGGATAATCCATAAATCTAGTGTTTTCAAGTAAAACAATGTTACTAACACCAATGTTATCAACAATTTTTTTCACTTCTTCGCCAAAACATTGATTAATAAAATGTACATCAATACCAAGTATATCACTAAGTCTCTTAGCAACTAATTTCAAACTATAATTACTCTTATCATCTTCAGACTTTATACGCCCAAAGTGACTAAGTACAATCACCTTACAATTCTTATCGAGCAAATACTTTATAGTAGGCACTGCTTTTCTTATTCTTGAGTCATCAGTTATATTATTAGCTTCGAAAGGTACATTTAAATCAAGCCTTAATATTACTCTTTTATTATCTAATTCCAAGTCAGTTATTTTTTTCATATCATCACCATAATATAAGTATATCAATCTTATAAAAAAAAAGCCACAATAAGTGACTTAATTA
>CAYJBC010000051.1:0-6127 GCA_964368535.1 uncultured Muribaculaceae bacterium | reverse complement strand
ACATAAAAAAGAGTTGTGGTTAGGCCCACAATTAAAAACAGTAGTATAGTAAGTGTAACTTTTCTACTTGTCATATCTTCACCTATTATATATTCATTGTATCAAAAAAAGAGTCTATATTCAACTCTTTTCCTCGCTGTATAACTTCTTATATACACTAGATGATTTCAGTAGTTCGTTATGTTTACCACTATTGATTATTTTACCTTTATCAACTACATGAATTACATCGGCATTTTCTATTGTTGTAAGTCTATGCGCTACAACTATGATAGTATGATCTTTTGATAATTCATTAATTACTTTTTTTATCTTTTCTTGATTTTCATTATCTAGTGCACTTGTTGCTTCATCAAAAAGAATTATTTTACTATCTTTTAATAATGCTCTAGCTATAGCAATTCTTTGCTTTTGACCACCAGAAAGATTTATTCCACCTTCACCTATTACAGTGTTATACCCTTTTGGTAAACTCATTATATATTCATCTATTTGTGCCTTTTTACAAGCTTTTTTAATATTTTCTAGGGTTAATTTTTCATCTAAAATTTTGAAATTTTCTAAAATCGTCTTATTAAATAAAAATGGATCTTGTCTTATAATTGCGATATTTTTTCTAAACGATTTTTCATTAAAATCATTTATATTTATATCATCTATTAATATTTGTCCGTCAGTTACATCAAAATATCTAAGAAGAAGATTAAACATACTACTTTTACCTTGTCCAGATTTACCAACTATTGCAGTAATACAATTAGGGTTTATTTCTAAAGATAGTTTAGTAAATATGTTCTTTTCCTCATTTGTATATCTGAATGTAACATTGTCAAATTTAATGTGACCTTTTATATTAGTTTGGTTGATTTGTCCAAATTTTTCATCTTCATATAATTTATTTTCACTTATTTCACTAATTCTTTCAATAGCTACGACCATCTTTTGATAAGTAGATGATATATTCATTAAATTTTCTGTAGTATGCATAAATCTATAAATGTAATAAGTAAGAGCGATAAAAAATGCAAAAGATACCATATCAAATATCAAAAGTGCTGCAGCAGTCATAAATACTCCAGCTTCCAAAACTGTTGAAAATGAATATATTATCGCATTATAATTGGTTTCGATGATGTGTTGGTTATTTGATTTACCAAATACAGTTTTAACAATATTACCTATTGATACTATAATTTTATCTTTAATTCCTAGAGCTTTTATTTCTCTAATTCCCCTTACAGTTTCATTTACTTCTAAAACTGATTTATCTCTTTCATTAGTAATTTCTTTTTGTTTAGCTTTTATTTTAGGCATATATTTTCTTATAATCAAAAACGTAGCTAAACTATATAAAACTATTTCAAGTGCTATAATCCAGGAATTATATATAATAAAAATGAAGATTGCAAGTGATGTAATAAGGGATATAACTATATTAATAATTCCTTTAAGGGCTTCAGATATGATACCTGAGTCACTCGTAACTCTATTTATAATTTCACCACTTGTTTTTTCTTCGAATGCCTTAGCAGGTAAATTAGCTACTTTTTTAAAAGCATCTAAACTTACCTTTTCCATTATCTTATTATAAAATATTCCCATGTACATTCTGCTTAATCTTTCAAATACAACAGTATCAAATAAAGCTATAGCCATATATAAACCAAAAATCAATATTGCAGTTTTGTGCATTTCTAAAGTTACATATTCAGAACCAAGTCCAATCATATAACCATAAAATATACCTAAGACTGATGTGAAAAGAGTCATAATCATTGCTAGAGTAAACAATCTTTTTTCAGTCTTTACATATTTTTTTAAAAACATTACAACTTCTTTAAATTTCATTTTTTATCCCTTTCTATCATTTCTTTTAACATAAATAATTTATTAATAGCTTCCATTGGAGTAATATTTATAATATCAGTATCCATAATAAGTTTATCTATCTCACTAGTTTTTTTCTCTTCCTCAAAAGTAAGAGCCATCTGCATACTATTTATTTTAGTTTCCTTTTTTGAAGTATTTTCATATTCATAAAGAATTTCACTTGCACGTTTGATAAGTTCTTCTGGTAAAGCCGCTAAAAGAGCTACATGTATACCATAACTTTTATCTACTGGCCCATTTTTAATTTTATGTAAAAATGTTATTTTACTTCCGTCTTCAACTGCACTTACATGTATATTTTTAATATTTTTAAAAGTTTTATCAAGGCTTGTTAATTCATGATAATGAGTAGAAAAAAGTGTAAAACATTTTATCTTATCAGATACATATTCCAGAATAGCTCTTGCTATACTCATACCATCATATGTTGCTGTTCCTCTACCTAGTTCATCAAAAAGAATTAAACTGTTTTCTGATGCTCCTACTATTGCATTTTTAGCTTCTTTCATTTCCACCATAAATGTTGACTCACCAGATACTAAATCGTCACTTGCCCCTATTCTTGTGAATATTTTATCTACTATACTAAGTTCTGCACTTTTGGCAGGTACAAATGAACCAATTTGAGCCATTATAATTATAATAGCAAGTTGTCTCATATATGTAGATTTACCACTCATGTTTGGACCTGTAAGTAAAAGTGTAGATGATGATGAATCCATAAAACAATCATTGGGCACATATTCTTTTTTAGTAACAGCTTCGACTACTGGATGTCTTCCATCAATAATACTTATTTTTTTAACATCTGATATTTTAGGTCTAACTAGTTTATAATCATCTGCACACTGTGCAAGTGAGGCAATAACATCTATTTCACTTAACACGTCTGCTGTTTTTTTGATTTTTAAAACTTCATCTTTTACTTTTTCTTTTATATCTAAGAATAGTTCATACTCTAGATCATTTATTTTTTCTTCTGCTCCTAAAATTATACTTTCTTTTTCTTTTAATTCTGGCGAAATATAACGTTCTGCACCAGCTAATGTTTGTCTTCTTTCAAAGCCATATTCTGGTAATATATCTTTTATACTACCTTTTGATACTTCAATGTAATAGCCAAATACTTTATTAAATCCTACTTTTAAAGTTTTAATACCTGTTTTTTCTTTTATTTCTTTTTCAAAATTGGCTACAAATTCTTTACCACTAAATCTTATGCTTTTAAGTTCATCAAGTTTTTCATTATAACCTTTATTAATTATTCCGCCTTCTTTAATTGTAATTGGCGCATCTATATTAATTGCTTTTTCAAGTATTTCATATAAGTCTAAATGAAGATCAAACGTATAATCAAATTTCAAATTTTGTATTATTTCTAATATTTCAGGCAAAACTTTGAAACTATTTTTTAGTTGTAATAAGTCTCTTGCATTAAGTGATCCATTTACTACTTTACCAACTAATCTCTCTAAATCATAAACTTCATATAAAGCATCTCTTAATTTTTCTTTATAAATAAATTCTGTATTTAATTTAGATATTTTATCATATCTATCATTTAAAATATTTTTATTTTTAATTGGATTTAATATCCATTCTTTTAGTTTTCTAGAACCTACTGCTGTTTTAGTTTTGTCTAAAAGCCATAATAAACTAAAAGTTCTTTCTTTTAACCTTAAAGTTTCCACTAGTTCTAAGTTACGCACAGAATGAACGTCCATCTCTAAGTAGTTTATCTTATCTATAATATTTACATTATCTACGTGTTCTAGAGTTTTTAATAATTTTTCTTTTAAATAATAAAATAAGTGTTTAACTCCCATCACTATTCTAGCATCATAATTATCTAAAAATGACGGAATATTTTCATCTAACATATCTTTAGAATAAGTTATACTCACTCCATAATTATTTTTAATAATATCTATAAATTTAGAATCCATATTATCAAGTAAAATTAATTCTTTAATATTTAATGAAATAATTTCATTTATTATGTTTTCTTCATTCAAATTTATTTTTACACTTGATAAATTTCCTGTAGATATATCTAAATAAGTTAGTAAATATAAATCCGGAAATTTGAGCACACTTCCGATATAAGAGGTATCACTTGCATTTAATAATTCTAAGTCAGCAATAGTGCCCTTTGATACTACTTCAACTACTCCTCTTTTAACAACTCCCTTAACATTTTTTGGATCTTCTAGTTGCTCTGCAATAGCTACTTTATATCCTTTATTAAGAAGTTTTTCTAAATAATTTTTAACGGAGTGATGAGGTACACCGCACATAGGTACCCTTTCAGGAAGACCTGCAACTTTACCTGTTAAAGTTAATTCAAGTTCTCTTGAAGCTAGAACTGCATCTTCAAAAAATAGTTCATAAAAATCTCCTAAACGGAAAAAAACTAACTCTTCTTTATAGTTATTTTTAATTTCAGCATACTGCTGCATCATTGGACTTAATTTATCTTTTTCTACTTCACTTAATTTCATATCAAATTCCTTGATTTATTATATCAAACATCTACTTTTTTTTAAATAAAAAAGATTAAAATTAATTAATCTTTTAATACTCATTATAAATTACTTTAAATTATCTAAAATTTCAACTGCTTCATCAAATGTTTTTATCATAAAAACATCCATGTCTAAATCATTTTCTTCTTTTACTTTAATTGCTTCTTCATAATTCTCTTCTGGACAAAAGAATACATCTGCATCTTTAGATCCCAGCATTTTATATTTTACTCCATCTATTTGTCCAACATTTCCAGTTGCATCTATAGTTCCTGTACCCACTATATTAAGACCATTAGTTAAATCTTCATCCAGTAATGCGTCATATATAGCTAAAGTAAGCATTAAACCACCTGATGGACCTGATTCATCCGATTTTACTGAAACTTCTAATTTAGGGCTAGTAGCATAATCATAGGTTTGAATAAAAAGAATTCCTATTTTAGGTTCTCCATCATAATCAATGATTTCAGAAGTAGTTAAAACTTCTAAGTCATCCCTTAAAACTTTTATTTCTACCTTATCTCCCACTTCTTTAGTTTTTAAATATTCAAATATTTGATCATAAGTATTATATTCTTCATCAACGCTTAAAATAATATCTGTAGTTTCTAAATCTGTCTTAGCATCTTCATCTATATAAACAATATTTAATGTTTCTTTATCTATTTCAATTTCTTTACCAGCTTTTTCATAGGCAAGAAGTGTAGCAGCATCTACTGATGATTCCATATAAATTTTATCTATTTCGAATCTTTCATCTAAATCTTGATCTTCTGCGACTAGTTCATCAATATTTTGTAAATCCCAATTTGGTATAACATATGATAACAGCACAAATGGTATAGATCCTTTATATAGAGTTACAAAAGCCATATTAAAACTTCCTTCTGATTCTACTGAGCCTTCTATTTCAACTCTTTTATTTAAATCTATATTTCCTCCTGGAGTATAAACTACGTATGGAGTCTCTATTGTAAACAAAAGAAATATTGCTACTAACAATATGCAAAATTTATAATTTTCTTTGATAAAACCCTTTACGATTTCATATATTTTATTAAACAACTTTATCACCTTTTTTAATTATACCAAATTATGGAGAATATATGAAAAAAAATATAACAAATTTATTAATTATTATGATATTTACACTTTTGACTATATTTATTTTTTTTAATAGACAAATTTTAACAAAAACAGTGATGGATTCTGTTGAACTTTGGCTGACTAAAGTTTTTCCTACCTTATTCATAATGTTTATTATTAATGATTTTTTAATTAAATATAATTTTGCATATTACTTCAAAAAAATATTTGGCAAATTTTTTACTAAATTATTTAAATTATCTAATAATGCTCAAATGGCATTTATTTTATCTATAATAAGTGGTAGCCCGATGAATGGTTATATTATTAATAACCTATATAAGCATAACCAGTTATCTAGTTATGAAGCTAATAGATTACTTCATTTCACATATTTTGCTAACCCTTTATTTTTATATAATATATTAATTATTATTTTTAATAGTCATACTACTTCTTTAAAAATAATTTTTTCAGTTTATATTTCTAATTTTATTTTAGCACTTGTTATACCATCTAAGTTTGAAAAATTTAACAACACGATAAATAATAACAATGATTCATTTGGAGTGTTTTTAGTTGAGTCTATAAAGAAAAGTATTAATAATATTATTTTGATATTA
>CAYJBC010000050.1:0-6257 GCA_964368535.1 uncultured Muribaculaceae bacterium | reverse complement strand
ATTTATAATTCATCGACTTATCAGTCAGATGTTACATCTAGTAACATAGGTAATATTTTTGCAGAAAATTTAGGATCTGGAACTGATGTTAATTTAGATGTAAGTGTATTACCAAATAATCAAAAACAATCAGAAGTAGTTACTTTACAAAATACTGGAGAATGGAAAAGTAAAACCTTTTTACTTGAAGAAGCAGAATTTAAGAATGCCTTGCATGGTTATGACTTTGCAGTAGCAAATCATATAAATGGTAAAAATTATGAATATCCTCAAACATTACAAGTAAGAAGTGTTACTGCGAAAAGTGTTAGTCAAAGTACTGAGGACATTACTGAAGGTAGTTTAACTTATGAAATAGTTGATTTAACTAATGAAAGTGTAGTTCATAATGGTAATACAAATGTAAATTTAACAACAGATGCAGAACAAACTTTTACTATATCAACTAATATAAATAAAAATAGTAGTTATGAAGTAAGGTTTAATATGCCAGGACAAGATGAAGAAATGGAATCTGGATTATTTAGTGTAATGCCTATTTATACAAATAGTTCGACTAAAAATGATATGTTTGGTATAGCTACACATTATGGTTTATCTTGGTTTAATGAAAGTATCGATGTAAAATCTCAAATAGCAGATAATTCAAATGCAAAATGGATTAGAGACGAAATAAAATGGGGAGATGTAGAAAAAGAAAAAGGTATAATAGAAATACCATCAAAACATGATGAATATATTAATTCGACTATTGCTGATGATATGATACCTTTAATTATACTTGCCTATGGAAATGAACATTATGATGGTGGAGGTCCTCCTTATACTGAGGAAGGATTGCTTGCT
The DNA here is from genome assembly GCA_964368535.1 of uncultured Muribaculaceae bacterium. Classification (GTDB taxonomy): domain Bacteria; phylum Bacillota_I; class Bacilli_A; order RF39; family UBA660; genus CAKOSP01. Next base: position 5,411 of record CAYJBC010000050.1, on the reverse strand, counting down.
TTTGGAAAATATGTTACAGCAGTAGCGACACATTTTAAAGGTAGAGTAAGTCACTTTGAAATATGGAATGAATATAATCATGCAGCATTTAATATTACATCTAGACCTCCAGAGGATTATGTAAAAATGCTTGAAGTAGCATATAATGCGATAAAAGCAGTTATTCCAGATGCAGTTATTATTGGTGGATCTATGGCACTTTCTAATAGTAGTGTTGATGAGTCTTGGTTTAGGGGTATTTTAGATGCAGGAGCAATGAATTATATGGATGCGGTATCATACCATCCATATTCAACTTCTCCAGAATATGGCGCATTTTATCAATCTATAACTGACATGAATACTATAATGTCTGATTATGGATCACCGCTTCCTATATGGATTACTGAAATGGGATGGCCTGTTACTGATAAGCAGTATAGTGCAACGGAAAAAGCTTCAGCAGAGTATTTAGCAAGGACATTTATTTTAGGATATATTGCTGGAGTCGAAAAGATATTTTGGTATGATCTTATTAATGATGGAACTAGCAATATGAATGAAGAACATAATTTTGGCTTAGTTAGAAATTGGAATGATTATAAAACACCGTTAGCTGCTAAACTGTCCTATATATCTTATAACTATATCACATATGCGTTATCATCTCTTGAATTTATTAATTTTGTAATAGCACCAGATGCAGCGAATAATGGAAATGTTGTATCAGCACTTTTTAAAGATGTAAATACTAATGAATCAGTTTATGTAATATGGTCTATATATTATGGTGGAACTATACCACTTAGTATTAAAAGTGAAGATGCGGTAGTAACTGATATATATTCTAATTCTAAAACTTTAACAGCTGTAAATGGTCAAATAAATATAGATGTATCATCATCCCCAATATTTATAAGAGCAGTATTTTAAGAGTGAAAATGTCACTCTTTTTTACTTGCTAAAATTATTATATTTGATATAATTAATATGATAGAAGGTTTGTATTATGCAAATAAATATGAGAAAAGAAAAAATAAAGTTAGGTGTACTAGTAGTTGCAATATTAATGCTTGTTGTAAGTGTTTCATATGCCTTTTTTGAAATACTAGCAGGACAGCCGGCATTAACTGATGTAGATGTGGCAACTGATTTAAATGAATCATTTATTTTTACACCAGGAACTCCACTTAGTATGAAAGCTAATATAGATAATTTTTCATCTGCTGATGGATCGCTTTCAGCAAGTACAACAAGTACTGCGACGCTTAGGGCTTCTAGTGAAACTGGAAGTGCATCAGAAGAATATTTTGTATATTTTAATATAACAAATAATGATTTTGTATATACAGTAGATGAAAATACACCTGAACTACTTCTTACAATAACTGGACCTGATGGTGAAGTTAAAACAATAGATGGATTAAACTATAAAACAGTAACAGATGCAAAATCAGGTGATGAGATAGGTGGCTTTGATGTAACTACGCATAATGGTTTTGTTGAAGTAAAAACTAATCAGGCAATAAGTACAACAACAGAGGTAACTCAAGAGTGGACAGTTAAACTAACATTTGTAAATTTAAATACAAGTCAAATGGATAATGAAGGGAAAATATTTGACTCTAATTTATATTTAAGAGAAGATGAAATGTTTTATATAACTGAGGGTATTTTGGCAGATCATGGTGGTGCAGCAGCAATAGAAGCTAAAGGAACTCCAAATTTTTCAGTAGTAGCGACAAATGATCAAGAAATGTTTGCTGCACCAGATGATTATGGAACAAGTTATTATTATAGAGGAGCAGTAGATAATAATTGGGTATATTTTGCTGGATTTTACTGGAGAATAATAAGAATAAATGGTGATGGTAGCGTAAGAATGATTTATACTGGGTCTACTGCGCCAACTGAATCACAAAAAGTAGTAATGACAGGTGAAGGAACTACTATAGGTTCAACTAATTATAATTCATCTTCTAATAACAATGCATATGTTGGTTATATGTATACATTGAATCAAAGACAAGGAAACTCTTATAATAGCGTAGCGAAGACTTATATAGATAATTGGTATCGAACTAATTTATTGTCGCATAGTGAATACATAGCTGATTCGATTTTTTGTAATGATAGAAGTATAACAAGTGGTTCAGGTATAGGAACTGTAGGAACTACTTATGGGGCTTATAATAGATTAAACAGTGATTATGAACCAACATTGATTTGTCCAGAAAAATTAGATAGATTTACAGTTAATGAAACAATTGTTGGAAATGCTAGATTAACGTATCCAATAGGATTATTAACAATCGACGAAATATCAATAGCTGGTTCTTTAAATAATAATTCTAATTCTAAATTTTATTTATATAATGCACTTAATTATTATACAATGAGTCCAAATCAATATTCTCCAACCAGTTCAATGAGTGTTTTATTTCGTATAAATTCGGTAGGTCAAATTTCTACAAGTAGTTCAAATCAGGTTAATTATTATCGACCTGTAATTTCTTTGAAAAACACTATTATTTCTACTGGTATGGGAACATGGGACAATCCATACAAAATAACTGAATAATAAGAAAGGTTTATATTATGGAAATAAATATGAGAAAAGAAAAAATAAAGTTAGGTGTACTGGCAGTTGCAATATTAATGCTTGTTGTAAGTGTTTCATATGCTTTTTTTATTGCATTTTTAGGTAGTAATGCTGACACTAATTTTGATATTGCATCAGAAGTAAGTGAGGCATTAATCTTTACACCAGGAGAACCTCTTAATATGAATGCAAGTATATTAAATTTCTCTAAAGAAGATAGTTCGTTATCTGAATCGACTACATCTACCGCTACACTAAGAGCATCATCTGAAGCAGGTAGTGCTACTGATGAGTATTATATATATTACAATATAACAAGTAATGATTTTGAATATACAGTAGATGCTAATACTCCTGAGTTATTAATTACATTTAATGGACCAGATGGAGAAATAAAAAATATAGATGGACTTAATTATAGAACAATAACTGATGCTAAGACTGGAAAAGAAATAGGCGGGTTTGATGTCACTACGTTTACTGGATTTATTCCAGTAAAACTATCTCAATCCATAACTACTACTAATGAAACAACACAGTCATGGTCTGCTACTTTAACATTTGTTAATTTAACAACAACGCAAGTAGATAATGAAGGAAAAATTTTTGAATCAGAATTGATACTTCAAGCAGAGGAGAAAAAATTTCCTATAACAGAACAGGTTTTGTTACATAATGGGGGAATTGATTATATTGAATCAAGACCAATACCTAATTTTACGCAAGTAGCAACTGATGATCAGGGAATGTTTGCAACAACAGATGATTATGGAACAAGTTATTACTTTAGAGGAGCTGTTGATAACAACTGGGTATATTTTGCTGGAATGTACTGGAGAATAGTTAGAATTAATGGTGATAAAAATGTGAGGTTGATGTATTCTGGTTTAGAAGCACCTTCTGAATCGGAGTCTATAGTTATGTCTGATAGTGTATCTGCGGGTAATGCTAATTTTCATAGTGTTAATTCGAGAATAGAATTTGGAGGATATAAATACACATATAACGAAGCTAGAGGCTTAAATAGTAATACAGTAATAAAAAATACTGTAGATAATTGGTATTATAATAATTTGGTGGATTATAAAAATTATTTGGCTGATAGTTTGTTTTGTGGCAATAGAACATTGTATGGAAGTAGTGGTGTTGTTCCAGCGGTAGGAGCGGCAACAAGTTACAACACATTTTTATCTTCATCAATTACAACATCTCCAAGTTTAATTTGCTATAATAATTTAGATGCGTATACTGTAAATGATCTAATATCTGGCAACGGTGCACTTGTGTATCCAATTGCCTTAATTTCTATAGAAGAATTAATATTCGCTGGTTCTACACTTACTTTATCTAATAATAAATTTTATTTATATAAAAACTTTATTCAATGGACTATATCGCCATATTATACAAATGTGGCCGGTGTTGCAATAGCTGTTTTAGATAACACTGGGAAAATAGGTGCTATTTCTGCTGATTATCCTTATTATTATAATCCTGTAATAAATTTAAAATCTGATGTAATGGTGACTGGGGATGGAACGTGGGATAATCCATATACAGTTGCTCAGTAAATAAATGTTACTTTAGGAATAAAGTGGTTTTATTTTTGATATATGTATGATATAATAATCTCAGTTTTACCAAAGGGGCATGAATTTGGGACATTATTATACTAACGATGAAAGTTTAAAAAGTGAAATTAAGAAATTGACATATAACTATGAGTTATATGATTTTTGCTTTTTAAGTGATAATGGTGTTTTTTCAAAGGATAAAATTGATTATGGTTCGCGTCTTTTAGTGGAAACGTTTTTAAATGAAAGTAGTAATGGTTTTTCAAAAGTTTTAGATGTTGGTTGTGGCTATGGTTTTATTGGTACTGTGATAGGTAAGGTTAAGAACTGTGAAATTGATATGATTGATGTAAATAAAAGGGCTATGCACTTGTCTAAACGTAATTTAGAACTTAATGGAGTTCAAGGTGAGGTATTTGAAAGTGATTGTTATAGTAGTGTGACTAAGAAGTATGATGTTATAATTACTAATCCACCGATAAGAATGGGGAAAAGTGTACTTGAAAAGATACTTACTTGTGCTAGGGGGCACTTAGAAATTGGTGGCAGTTTGTGGTTTGTGATGAGGAAGGATCATGGTGCTAAGAGTTTTGAAAAATTATTAAAAAATTACTATGAGTTAAGAATAGTTGAAAAAAGTAAAGGATTTTACATTTTTGAAGCAAAAAACGTTGACTTATCATAAGTCATTTGGTAGAATTATATATTGGTAACTCATCTTTTATAGATGATTAGTTTATAGTCTTAAAGCAAAGGTTTGGGTGATATCGTGGCATATAAATTAAAAAAATTCGGAGACTACCGCGAGAGAAGGAGTTTCGCAAAAACAAAGAACACCTTAGAATTACAAGATCTTTTGGAAATCCAAAAGAAATCTTATCAAAAATTTCTTGAAGAAGATATCAAGGAAGTGTTTGAAGATTTATTCCCTGTAGAGAGTTTTACTGGTAATATTTCACTAGAATTCGGTGATTATTATTTTGAAGAACCTAGATACTCTATTAAAGAAGCTAAAGAAAGAATGGTTAACTATGCATCACCTTTAAAAGTAGATGCACGTCTTTTTATTCATGAAACTGGTGAAGTAAAAGAACAATCTATATTTCTTGGTGACATGCCTTTAATGACGGATGCTGGAACATTTATTATAAATGGAGCAGAACGTGTTATTGTGTCTCAACTTGTAAGAAGTCCATCTATCTATTGTAAGAGAGAAATTGACAAAAACGGAAGAAGAGTAGTAACAGCTGAAGTAA
>CAYJBC010000049.1:0-6664 GCA_964368535.1 uncultured Muribaculaceae bacterium | reverse complement strand
GCTAAATCATCTTCATGTGTTTTTGCTTGAGTGTAACTAGCTCCAGTTTGATACATAAAAGCTTCACCACCGGCTTTAATTATTTCTTCTCCTAAAACTTTTGAACATTTAACATCAAATAATATTTTTTTATTTTTACTAGTTTTAAGTATTTCTCTACTCATTATAATCATATATTCTTCAGTGGATAAAAAATCTCCATTATTTTTAACAAAACCGATTCTGTCACCATCACCATCATAAGCAATACCTAAATCAGCTTTGGTTGATAATACTTTTTCTTTTAACTGAATTAAGTTTTCCTTAACAGCTGGATCTGGGTGATGATTTGGAAATGTTGCATCATCTTCTTCATTTATGATTTCTAAATCTATATTAAATTTTTCAAATACTTTTCTTGTTATAACAGTAGTTGCTCCATTTCCACAGTCAATGACAATTTTTAATTTTTTCTTTCCTATATTAATTCCTGATTTAATATACTCAGTATATTTTTCATCAATATTATCTTGTTTATAAGAACCAAGTCCATTAATAAATTTTCCTCTGAAAGTATATTCTCTGAAATCTTTTATTTCTTGACCCTTAGCATTTGCTGGTCCACCAAAACTAAATTTGAATCCATTATCATCTTTAGGATTATGACTAGCTGTAATCATTATTCCGAATAGTTTATTTATATGTCTTGCGTAAAAGTTCATTGGAGTAGTAGTAATACCGTAATCTATTACGGAGCATCCACTTTCAATTAAACCTTTAACAAGTTCGTCTCTAAGTGCTTTTCCTGATAGACGATTATCTCTAGATACAATGCATATATCTTGGTTAAATTTTTCTTTTATATATGAGCCGTAACTACGACCGATTACGTAAGCACCTTTTTCATTTACTTCACCAGGATAGTTACCTCTAATATCATACTCTCTAAAAATTGTTTCATTCATATTTTTTCACCTAGTATAATTTTATCATATATTATGCTATATATTACTAATTTTTTAATTATCTTTACAATATGATTGTTGTATATTATAATTTTAATATGAGGTGTCTATGAGAAAAAATAAGAAAAAAGAAATAAGAAATATTACAGTATATGTTGTGCTTAGATTTTTAGTAATATTGACTGCAATTTTCCAATTTTTGCAAGGTAACTGGGATAACGTTTTCGGATGTGTACTTGTACTTGTTTTATTTACAGTTCCAACATTTATAGAAAAGAAATTAAAAATTGATTTACCAAATACTTTAGAGGCTGTTATATATATGTTTATATTTAGTGCGCAGATACTTGGAGAGATGCAAAACTTTTATGGCTTGATACCATTTTGGGATACACTTTTGCATACACTTAATGGTTTCATATTTGCCGGTGTTGGTTTTTCACTAGTTGATATATTAAATCGTAGTGATAAAACAAAAATGTTTTTATCACCAATGTATGTAGTAGTAGTGGCAGTAAGTTTTTCAATAACTATCGGAACAGTTTGGGAATTTTTTGAATATGGTATGGATCAAACTCAAATGCTAGATATGCAAAAAGATGATTTATTACCTGAAATAAAATCTGTTTATTTAAATAAAGATGGAGAAAATATTGCTGTTCATATAGATGATATAGAAAGTACCACTATTAAATATGGTGATGGATCTGAGGAAGTGATAATAGGCGGATATTTAGATGTCGGATTAAAAGATACTATGAAAGATATGATAGTTAATGCAATTGGTGCTTTAGTATTTGCTTTCTTTGGATTTTTCTATATAAAAGATAATGAAAAATATGAATTTACTAAACACTTTATACCTAAAAAGATGTAAAAGTGTGATAAAAGAGATAAAAAAACATCAAAAAGTGTGATATTTTGATGTTTTTTTCTTTGAAAAGTGTGATAAAATATATAAAGAACTTAGGGTAATAGGAGGTAATTAATGAATATATTTGTTCCAGATATGTACCAACAAAGTGTACATAAAATAGATTATAAAAAATTAAAACAAAGAGGTATTAAATGTTTATTATTTGATTTAGATAATACTTTAGTATCTTATAAAGAGGATAAACCTAATAAAAAACTAAAAGAATTATTTGCTCTTTTGGGTGAAAACTTTAAGGTAATTATTATATCTAATAATAAAAAAGATAGAGTAAGACCTTTTAAAGAAGGATTAAATGTTGATGCAGCACATTCATCTAAAAAACCACTTAAAACTAAGTATAAAAAGATACTTAGTATGTATAAATATAAAGCTAATGAAATAGCTTGTATAGGTGATCAAATAATGACAGATGTAATAGGGGCAAATAGAATGGGTATGCTTTCAATACTAGTAAACTCTTTAGCAGATGAGGAACCAACTGTTACAAAATTTAATAGAATATTTGAAAGAAAAATTCTTAAAAATTTACAAAAGAAAGGTATTTTATTTAAAGGGGAATACTATGAGTAAAATTAAAGTTATGAGTGATAACTTAGCAAATAAAATAGCTGCAGGTGAAGTTATTGAAAAAACTTCATCAGTAGTTAAAGAACTTGTTGAAAATTCAGTAGACGCTAAGGCTCATAATATTAAAATTAATTTACTTGAGGGTGGACTTAAAGAAATTACTATTATAGATGATGGGATAGGTATGGATGAAACTGATGCGTGCCTTGCCTTTGGCAGGCATGCAACTAGTAAACTAAAAAATGCAGAAGATTTATTTTTTATCGGAACACTTGGTTTTAGAGGAGAAGCTCTTCCATCTATTGCATCTGTATCTGAAGTAATGCTTATAACTAGTGAAGGTGAAGTAGGAACTAAAGTACATATAAAAGGTGGAACCCTTTTAGAAAAAGAAAATGCTGATGCAAGAAAAGGAACTATTATAACTATTACTAATCTTTTTTATAATACTCCAGCAAGACTTAAATTTTTAAAGGCAGAAAATAGTGAACTAGCGCATACTACTAGATTAATTGAAAAACTTGCATTATCACACCCTGATATATCTTTTCAGCTGAGTAACAATGGTAAAACCATTATTAAAACTAGTGGAGGTAATAACTTACATAAAACTATTCATGAAATATATGGGCTTAATGTATCTAGTAATATGTTATACCTTAACATCCACTCAGATGATTACATTGTAACTGGCTATGTGTCAAAACCTGAAATTCTAAAGACTAACAGAAACGACTTAACTACTTTTGTTAATGGTAGACTTGTAAAGAATATGGATATTAATAAAGCTATAAATGATGCATATTATACATATAAACCAGTGGATAGATTTCCGGTAGTTGTACTTAATATTGAAACAGATCCAACACTTATGGATGTAAATATACATCCAACAAAGCAAGATATTAAATTATCTAAAATGGATGATTTATATAATTTAATTTATAAAGGAATAAAGGATCTATTATATGCAAATATATTAGTTCCAAGAATAGATAGATTTGAAGTATCAGAAGAAGCTGAAGAATATACCGAGTTACCTGAAGAAACTATAATTCAGTCATCACTAGATATAAGTTCAAATGATGAAGTAGTAGTTAATGAAGAACTAAAAAAATTAGTATTATATCCAGTTGGGCTTGTACATGGAACATATATAGTCGCTGAAAATGAAGATGGGATGTATCTAATAGATCAGCATGCTGCGGCAGAAAGAATTAATTACGAGAAGTATCTTGAGGCTTTGAAAGCAAAGAGTGTGGTCGCTCAATCTATGCTTATACCTGTAACTATAGAATTTTTAGGTAGTGATTATATAAAATTTAATGATAAAAAGGATGAGTTTACAAACTTAGGATTTGAATTTGAAGAGTTTGGTATTAATACTATTGTAGTTAAATCACATCCTGATTATTTAAAAGAAGGTTATGAAGAAGAATCTATAAGAAAGATTATAGAGCTTGTAATAAATTTAGATAAAGGTTTTGATAGAGTTAAGTTTGAAGAAAAGATAGCTATTACGCTTGCGTGTAAAATGAGTATTAAAGCTAATCATAAGATAAGTCATTTAGAACAAGAATACTTCTTAGAAAACTTAGTTAAGTGTGATAATCCATATAATTGTCCGCATGGTAGACCAACAATTATAACATATACTAATTATGATTTAGAAAAAATGTTTAAAAGAGTTGTTTAACTCTTTTTTACATTTATTACAAAATATGTAATTGACAGCCGGGACTATATACTATAAAATTATATTAGGTAAGAATATGAAAAATAGAAAGAAACTTATAGTACTATCTAGTTTAATTATACTTTTAGTAGTAGGTATAACTACTATAGTTTTTTCATATGATAATAATACTACTTTAATTCCAGAAACTTTTGCAATATATGTTGAAGAAACTCCAGGTAATTTTGTTAAACAAGATGTTAGTTCTTGGCCTACTGATCGTTTATTTGATTCGAGTAGATCTTATTGTACATATGGTTCCAAACTTACATGGAATAGTATAGATAACTCAGTTGTTATGGCATCAGGTGGAGCAGATGAATGTTTTATATATTTTAAATTACCACCAGATATAGTAATTGCAAGACTTACACTTGATGATAACCCAATTACATCTTATCCAGCAAAATCTAATAATCTAATGGTAGATGTTACATGTAGTAATTCAAAAGGTAAATGGAATAGAGATGATTGGACTTTAGAGGTGGATAATATAACTGGTAAAGCTAGTTGTGAAGTAGAATTTATCTCAAATACTCCAGTAAGTTTATCGAGTCATATAATAGGACTAGATACATCTGAAAATGCAGAAATAGAGTATACAAATAATGCAGAGTATAGATATACGGGACTCAATCCAGATAATTATATATGGTTTAATGATGAAATGTGGAGAGTAATAGGAGTGTTTAACCAGGCATCACATGGAGTAACTGGACAAAACTTAGTGAAAATAATAAAGGAGGATGCATTTACTTATGCATTTGATACAGCATATGATAATAGTTGGTCGGACTCTGGAGGAGGAGCAACGCTTAATACTTTATATAATACATATTTTTATAATGGAACAGATGGGACAAGTTACGCAGGATGTAGGTTCTATAGTACAACTATACCAGGAAACTGTGATTTTACAGAAAAGGGACTAGATGCAAGTGATAGAAGTTTAGTGCAAAATGTAACATGGTATTTAGGAGGATTTTCATCAATTGATATAACAGCATCAGCGGCATATACAGCAGAAAGAGGAAGTACTACATCAGACGGAACAAATTTAACATATAGTGCGCCAATAGGGTTAATGTATGCAAGTGATTATGGATATGCATCACCAAGTAGTTGTTATAGCACAAATTTTCGTGATTATGACACAGAAGCATGTGGAGGAACAAACTGGCTTTTGTCCAATCAATGTGAATGGACAATTGTGCCTGACTCGAGCTATTTGAATAATTTGTGGTACGTTAACGATAACGGTGTCGTCTACGCCAACAGCGCGAATAGAGGGTTTGCCTCCCGTCCAGTCTTGTATCTTCAATCTTCTGTACTGCATTTGGATGGAACGGGCACTGAAAGTGATCCGTTCATCGTAGGGTAAAAAAATGTCAATTATAGTCGCGTGCATTTCAAGTGTAACTTGAAATGCAGGCTCTCGATATTTTAGTGGGGAGTAAAAAATAGTGCTTAAGTTATTCTAGTGGGGAGTTAATCTCAAAAGCTAGATAATACAGTGGGGAGTAAGACAAAGAAAAAGGAGACGAAAAATCGTCTCCTTTCCTAAATTGAAATTTGAACCGCATCACGAAAGTGGTGTGTTTTTTTGTTTTTGGTATAATAAAAGAGATCACACCCGGCAAGGAGGACCTCATATATGAATTATACACAATTAACAGAAAAAAAGAAAGTAGAAATAGATATTTTATTAAAACAAAATTTATCTATGAGAGAAGTTGGTAGAAGATTAAAAATACATCACTCTACTATTTCAAGATATAAATCGAATTATTATACAAAAAGAAAATATGACATCAACAATAAATATGTTATCTTTTTAAAATACTTATTCGATCATTACGATAGCAGACATAAATCAATAGAAGTATGTGTACATTTATTTAAAAAACAATATATTAATGCACCATGCGTTTCAGTTAAACAAGTATATAATTGGATTGATCAAAATAAAATACATATTAAAAGAAGCAATACTTGTTATAAAAAACGAAAAAGAAATAAAAAAATAAGTGGAATGATGGAACATACTTTTTGGAATATTGAAAACAAAACAATACTACCAATAAGTTTAAGACCAAAACATATAAATTTAAGAAATGAACCAGGACACTTAGAAATAGACTCAATATTAGGTAAAAAAGACGAAAAACAAGTACTAATTTCAATAGTAGATAGATGCACAAGAAGATTATGGCTAATTAAAGCTGAATGGAGATATGATTACTACACTGCAAATCTAATATAAATATAATGAAAAAAATAATATTGATTGTAAATCAATAACTATAGATAATGGACTAGAATTTACTAGAATGGGAATAGCAGCTAAAAGATTAGGTGTTAAATTATATAAATGCGATCCTTATTGTTCTTTTCAAAGAGGAACTAACGAGAGGATGAATGCAATTGTAAGAAGATATTTACCAAAAGGAACTTCATTTAAATTAACTCCTCAAATATATT
>CAYJBC010000048.1:0-6810 GCA_964368535.1 uncultured Muribaculaceae bacterium | reverse complement strand
ATAGGAATTACTTAAAGATTAAGTGCTTGCCTCCAGTTTCGAGTTTTACTCAGAAAGGGGGCTTGATATAATGAAAAGAAAAGATTTATTAATTTTTTGTCTACTAGTTATTATCATATGTCTAATAGCCTCTTTATATAAAGCTATATAACATAAAAAAACACTTAATTCAAAAAGATCTGAATTAAGTGCACAAACACATGGCAAGCACTTAAGTCTGACTTTAAGTACTTCCTTTTTTATTTTATGTAAGTTCTTCTTACATATTCATTATAACATATAATATTATTTTTATCTAGTCACATGAATAGTTTTCTGCTAATTTTTCTGCTAGTTTCATTCCATCAATAAACGATGAAGTTATACCACCAGCATAACCAGCACCCTCACCTATTGGAAATATTCCTCTTATATTACTTTCAAAATTTTCATTTCTAATTATTTTTACTGGTGACGAAGTTCTAGATTCTACTACAGATATTAATGTATCATCATTATTAAAACCTTTTATTTTTTTACCAAAAGATTCAATAGCTTCAATTAATGATTCATTTATATATTCAGGGAATATATTTCTTATATTAGTAAGCATATACTCACCTTTAAATACTGGATTTACATTTCCAGTATTTTTACTTGAAGCATTATTTTTAAAATCTACATATAAAGATGTAGGTATTTTACCACTTCCTAAAGCAAATGTTTTTTGTTCAAGAACTTTTTGAAATTTAATACCGTCAAGTGGATTATTTCCAAAATCATTATCATCGATAGTTACAATAACTGCACTATTAGCGTTTTCTGAGTCCCTATCATGATAACTCATACCATTTATAACAAGTCCATTTTCTTCGCTCGAAGAATTTACTACATAACCACCTGGACACATACAAAAAGTATATACACCTCTTCTATTTTCCGTTTGGTAAGTTAATTTATAATTTTGATTTTCAAGTATTGGATGACTTTTTACACCTATTTGTGATTCATTAATCATTTCTTGTTTATGCTGCACACGTACACCAACTGCGAATGGTTTAGATTCCATATTTATACCTTTATTATAAAGCATTTCAAATGTATCCCTCGCAGAGTGTCCTATCGCAAGAACTAATGCATCACAATCTAAAATATCATTATCATTTAAAACTATACTTTTTAATTTGTTATTTTCAACTAAAATATCAGTTAATTTAGTATTAAATAAAAACTTACCTCCTAAAGAAATTATTTCTTTTCTTAAATTTATAACTACATTTCTAAGAATATCAGTTCCTATATGAGGTTTTTGTTCATATGAAATATTTTCAGGCGCCCCAAACTTAACTAAGCTATCAAATAAATATTTAAATCTATTTTCTTTGTCCTTAGTTAGTGTATTAAGTTTACCATCAGAAAAAGTACCTGCGCCTCCTTCACCAAATTGTATATTTGATTCAGTATTAAGTTTACCTGTTTCAAAGAATTTTTCTACATCTTTTTCTCTTTCTTCAACAGGTTTACCTCTTTCAATTATAGTAGGTTTATATCCATGTCTAGCAAGTAAATAAGCACTCATAAGTCCAGATGGACCAGAGCCAACTATAATTATATTTTCCATTTTTTTATTACCAGTAACATTAAAAATATACTTTTCTTCTTTATATTTTAATACATCTATATCATTATTTCTTGAAAGAACTTCTTCTTCATTATTAACATCAACTAAAAGTTCAAGAATAAAAAATAGTTGTGGTTTCTTTCTCGCATCTAATGATTTTTTATTTATTATATAACTGTTAATATCTAATACATTTACATTAAGTCTATAAGATATTTGTTTTTTTATTACCTCATCACTAAATTTATCTACGTTTATTTTAACTTGTCTAATTTTTATCATTTAAATACTCTCCTATAATATAACCAGTAATAAAAGCGTTAACTAAATTATATCCTCCACAGTCACCATCAATATCCAAAAGTTCCCCGGCAATAAATACATTTGGATATTTAATAAGTTCCAAATTTTCATTTACTTCAAAAGTATATATACCACCACTAGTAACCTGTGCTTTATCAAAATCACCATACCCAGTTATATTTATTTCTAATCCAGCAAGTATTTTTTCAAGTCTATTTAATTGATCATTTGTAAGTTCATCATAAGTAATATCTACATCTAACTTATTATTTTTAAATAAAACATAAAGTAGTTTATAGTTTATAAAGCTTTCTAAAAGTTCAATTAAGGTTCTATTAGGTAGCTTATTATTTCTTTCTTCCAAAAGTTTAAGTACATTATCACAATCAGGTAAAAAATTAATTCTTACCCTTACTTCCTCTGTGCTATCTACAGCCCTAACTGCTATTCTACTTATATTAAAAGTACATATACCACTGATACCATTTTCTATAAGTTGTAATTCACCTGATTCTTCTTTAATAAATTCATCATTTATATAAAGTGATAGTTTAGAATTTATTCTTATACCACCCCAAGTATTTGATACTTTATTATTAGTATATAAACTAGTAAGAACTGGAATTGGTTTTACTACATTAATACCTAAGTTTTTAAAATAGTTATGAAAATATCCATCACTACCAGTTTTACTATAAGATTTACCGCCAGTAGCTATAATTATTTTATCGGCATTAAATTCATCTTTTATTTTTTCTATATTTTTAACATCATAATCATAAATAATATTAACATTTTTATTTTCACATTCAAGTAATAACATATTAAGTACTGATGAGGAAGTTTTACTTACTGGATAATAATAATCATTAATCAAACTTGGTTCTATTCCAATATCAGTTAGATAATTAAATACAATATCCTTATATGAAATTATTTTATTTAATAAGTTTTTATTTAAACAGTTATAATTATCAATAGTTATATTCTTATTATAATAGTTACATCTTCCACTACCAGTAATTAAAAGTTTTTTACCTGCACTACTATTTTTTTCTAAAATAGTTACTTTATTATTATCGCTAGCCTTTATACCAGCTATTAAGCCAGCTGGACCTGCCCCAATTATTACTATATTCATGTTCGCACCTCAACTAAATTATAACATAAAAAAAGAGAAAAACTCTCTTTTAATTTAATTAAAATCTTCTTGATGAACCTCCGCCACCAAAAGATCCACCACCTCCGGAAAAGCCACCGCCTCCACCAAAGGAACCACCAGATCTACCTGATGACCCACCACCATAAGAACCTCCTGAACCTGATGCTAAAACATTTTTAGGAAATTGAAGTACAGCTCCTATGTAAGCAAATATAGCATTCATAAATAAAATAGTAGCGTTTGAAAAAATAACTCCCATTATAGATATTGTTAACAATAATATTAAAACTATCACTATTTTTTTCTTATCAAGTTTTATTTCTTTATAATTCGGTGTGTTTTTATACTTTTTTAACATTCTATCTAATTTTATATCGTGTAAATTAGGATTATTAGCGTATAAATATCTTTGTTCAAGACTAAGTTCTCTGCCTAAGACTATTCCTAAGATAAGAGAAAAAATCATAGATGCAAATACAATAATCCCCGATATATAATTTTCTTCTTCTGGTATATAAGTACTATTAGTAGCTTCATTATAATCAATATTTAAATTATTTAAACTAATTATTTCACCAATAAAAGCATTATATCCATTAAGCATACCTTCATCCCATTTATCTTCTATAAAATAAGGAATCATATAATCATCTTGAAATCTACCAGTTTTACCATCTGGAAGTATTCCTTCAAGACCATAACCAACTTCAACTCTAAACATTCTGTCTTCAAGAGATAAAAGAAGTAGTAAACCATTATTTTCACTTTCACTTCCAATACCCCAACTTCTAGCTAGTTCTAATGAATATTCTTCTAAAACTGCACCTTCTAGGCTATTTATTGTAACAACTACAACTTGCGTTCCATCTGCTTGATACAATAATTCACTTTGCTGCATAATATAATTTTCTGTTTCTTCACTTAGTATATTAGCAAAATCATTTACAAAAAATTCATCTGTAGGTTCAACTACTGCATTTACAATGGTTGGAATTACTAATAATGTAACAAAAAAGATTAAAGGCAATTTAATCTTATTCAAAATTAACATCAGGAACCTCTTGTGCATCTTCAGATGCTTCAAAATATTCTTTTTCTTCAAAACCAAACATTCCAGCAATTAAATTTTTAGGAAAAGATTTTACCGCAGTATTATAATCTTTAGCTACATCATTATAATCTTTTCTTGATACCGCTATACGATTTTCTGTACCAGCAAGTTCATCTTGTAAATTAATAAAATTTTCATTTGCTTTTAATTCTGGATATGCCTCACTTATTACAAGTAATCTACTTAAAGCAGAATCCATTTGTTCATTAGCATTTGCAAGTTCTTCTGGATTTTGAGCTCCAGCTAAATTAGCTCTAGCATCAGATACAGCTGTAAATACTTCCTTTTCATGTGAAGCATAAGCCTTAACAGTTTCAACTAAATTAGGTATTAAATCAGATCTTCTTTGTAAATCAGTTTCAATATTAGCATAAGCACTTTCAACACCAGCTTCAGCAGATACTAAACCATTATATGTACTAGCAAATACAATACCTAATAATAGTATTATCCCTCCTATTATAAGTAAAATTTTTGTAGATGATTTCATTGTATTACTTCCTTTCATAAAAACTCCTTTCTTTTCATCATTATATCACATAAAAAATTTTAATAAAACATTCTGTATTATGGAGTGTAAAGTATCAATATATATACTAATTTATATTGTAATTACTATTATTTTAGCTATACTATAAATATAGGTGTAGTATGAAAAAAAGAAAAAATATAAAATTTGCAGAAGGTTTGTCTTTTAAAAAATTATTTTTTATATTCGTTATAGGATGTATTATTGGTGTAGTTTGGGAAGAAAGTTATTTATATGTCAAAAGATTAATATTAGACTATGATGATACTTCTTGGAGACTTCATAGAGGTCTTATATATGGACCATTTAATCCAGTATATGGCATTGGAGCAGTTTTTATAGTATATGTAACTGAAAAGTTAAAAAAGAATTTATTCATTACATTTATAGTATCAGCTTTAATTGGTGGAATAGTTGAATATGGCATACATTTTTTTCAAGACATAGTCTATGGTATGACTTCATGGGATTATGAAGAATATTTTTTAAATATAGGTGGAAGAACTAATTTATTATATATGATATTTTTTGGTATACTTGGGGTACTTTTTGTTAAATTAATTTATCCAACAATATCAAATCTTATTGAAAAAATTCCTATAAAAATTGGTAATATAATATTTTATGTATTATTAGTATTTTTTATAATCAATGCTTTTTTATCTTATACTGCAGTACTAAGAATGGTTGAAAGAAAAGATAATTTACCACCATCAAATAAACTTGAGGAAATATATGATGAAATATATCCTGATGAATTTTTAAAAAAAATTTATGTAAATTTAAAATAGAGGTCTCCCTCTATTTTGTCATTAAGTAATAAGTAAAACTTACAAAAAGCACAGTAACTACAGATATAACAAATATTTTTATATATGATTTCATATATATAGTATTAACTAAATTACTTAATTTATATTGTCAAAATATTCCTTTAAAGTACTATCTATAGTATTTTCTTTTTCGTCAAAAAAATCTAATCTAAATCTTTTTACACCTAATCTTATATATTCTTTAATATCTCTTATCTTAAGTACATTCTTATAATCATAAAGATAAGTATATTTATTATTACATACTACTTTATACTTCCTATCAAAACTATCCACAAGTTCCTTATTAGAATCACTCAAACCACAACCGCTGCATTCATTACTTCTAGAAATTAGACAATGCTTCATCGTCATTACTTTTACTTTACCATAAATTAGTAACTCTGCACATTTACGCATCTGTACATCTATTTTCTTAATATCATCCATATAAATTTCGGGTGAATAAGTAACAATACCATATTCTTTTAAATAATTTATAGTATAAGAATTAAATATATTAAGTCCATAATTTAAAACCAAATTATTACCCCTATACTTCATTAAATCACTAGTACTATTAATAAGTAAATTATCATTATTAAACTCTTTATCTTCATTAATATTAACTTCATAATAAATATTTAAATCCTTATTATTTTTATATAAATTATAATCATTAGTATATATTCTTGTTACTGGATATTTTTTAACTACTTCAAGCTGTTTACTAGTTCTTACATAACAGCTAGTTTCAGTTTCAGTTATATTTTCTTTATTAAATACTACATCATTATCATTTTTAATAAACTTAACTTCTTTATTTTTTCTTATCTCAGTTAAGTTATCAGTTAATACTCTTCTTATATTATTAAGTTCTGATAATCTTATAAATATATTTTCATCTATTTCTATTTTAGGATTATCACAAATAAATGCAGTAGACCCTAATTTTAAAATCTTAGAATTTATATCTTCTTTAGTTACACTTTTATTTTCAGCTTTAGTTACTACATCACCATACTCAGTTAATGTATTAACTCCATCACTAAAAGTAACTTTAAGTTTATCACCTATTTTAGCTTCCACTGTAATATCTATATTTATTTTCTTTTCAGGATATACTTCTAATTCTTTATTTAAAAGTACGTCCATAGTTTTTAATACTATATCTTTATCCTTTAGACCAATGTTATTAGGAATAGTTATAATATCTCCAGCAACTGCATCCTTAATTATTTCTCTATTCTTATAAATGTTAAAAGCATTCATGCCTTTATCACTATTTTCAAA
>CAYJBC010000047.1:0-7163 GCA_964368535.1 uncultured Muribaculaceae bacterium | reverse complement strand
TGTATTTTAATTGTATTATAATCTGGTGATGTTATTTCATAATTAACTGCGATATCTATAACACCTTTTTTAGTAGTTATATCAAAACCTGATACTCCATTTTGAGTAGTATAGGTAAGTCCATCTAACTCAGTAACTGGGTTACCATTTGGGTCTACTACTGTAAGAAGTAATTCTGGGGTTGATCCATCTGAATATTCATAATTATTTGATCCAATATTTAAAAATAAATTATATGAAGCAGTATATGGATCTCCACTTTTATTAGCTCTAGCTTTAACTACCATATGAGTAGTACTATCTAAATTATCATCTCCTACTCCAAAGTTATCTGGAGTAGCTACTATAGATATATCTCTACCTTTTTCAAATGTTAAACTTTCAATTCCTTTACCTTCTACGTCTACGTTTGTTGTCTCATTACTGCCTATTATTGGGGCTAGATAGGCATATGATAAGAAAAATGCTAATAACGCAATGAAAATAAATATTACAAGTAGTATGATTTTTTGTTTTTTATCTAAACTTTTAAGTTTGTTAACCATGTTATAATCACCTTATTCTATAAATATTATATAATAATAAAGTATTATTTACAATAATAAAAGTATAGTTAGACATATTATTTAATTGTAAATTTATTTTCTAATTCCTTCTTTTCACTACTCCATTTATTTTTTTTCCAAAAATATGTATAATTATTAATTTTTAAATCATTTATATTCTTATTTTTTAAATTAGTTATTTTAGTATATTCATAATTATTTAAATATCTTTCAAGTAAAAATTTATTAAATAGTATATCTTTATTTTTAATATATTCAGTTAGTTTATATATTAAAAAACTTATTATTACCATGTTATTTAAAGCTAATTTAAAGTTAGTTATTAAAAGTATTAAAAATAAAGATATAGATATAAAAAGACTTATATAATAACTTTTTTGAAATGAAAACATTTTATTTAATAAAGCATTTACTACGTAATGTCCATCAAGTGGATATATTGGAATTATATTAAATATTATTATTAAATTATTATAAGTTATAAACAAGTCATATGTATGCGTTGTGATAATGCTCGTTTGATGTAAAATAATAAATATTACATAGAGTATACCTTGAAATAAAATACCTGATATACTTAAGAATACATCTTTATATGGTGAAGTGTTTAGATCTTTATTTAATTTAGTAATACCTCCGAATGGATAAAGAGTAATATTTATTACTTTGTATTTACTCAGATTAGCTGCGGTAAAGTGACCTAGTTCATGAATTAATACTATTAAAAATATTATTAAAGCATTCTTTATAAATCCACATAAAAAAAATAAAATTATAAAATAGTATGTTAAATAATTAATTTTTATAATCTTCATAAGAATAAAAATTATTATCTTTCTTTATAACTAAATATAAATATTCATTTACTGTCTGGCCTAGTATTGTTTCTTTTTCGATATAGTCATATAAATTAACATTTATATTTGTTAAATTACCATACCAAATATCATAACCATCATTTCCTTGGATTATTACTACACTACCATACCCTTCTTTTTCACCAGTAAAAACTACTAAACCTCCGCTTAAATTAGATACTAAAGATGATGGTGACACAGTAAGTTTTTCCCCATCTAAATGCTCTTTTACCTCAGTATAATCTAAAGTATTATTAAATACATATTCCTCAGTATTTATTGATGGCATAACCTCACCAAAATATTTTTCATATACTGAATTAATTTTATTAAAAGATAAACTATTTGTCATGAAAGTTTTTTTATAAAAGTCCTTGTTATCATCACCTAGTTTGATATAAATAAGAGATGAAAACAAAAAAATTATACTTAATAATAATTTAGTTATAAGTATACTATATTTAAATTTTTTTTTAGGTTTATTTGTTTTGTTTTTAAATCTATTTATTATATCTTCGTAGCTTTCCATATTTTATCATCCCAGTAAATAATATGTTTTTTTCAAAGAATATATGATGAATATAATAGATTAAAGTATTTATTATTATAATTAATACTGCGTTGTTAAGTGAACTGAAAAGACTTATAAATAAAAGCATCATTAATAAATTTATTATATTAAGAAAGAGTGCATTTAATTTAGTGAAGAAATATTTATTTATAAAGTAAATAACAGTAGTGATGATTAAAAATATTAAGTTATTATATATTATTAAACTTAAGAATAAAGATGGTAAAAATATATTAAAGAAGTTATTTTTTCTGAAGTTAAATATAATTAAAAATGTTGGTATATTAAAATAACTTAAGATGAGAATATCTATTAATACTAAGAGCATATTACTTAACTCCTTTTAAAACTGCGAGATAATTTAAATCATTAAAATTAGCATAACTGTCTACTATATACGTAGTGTTTTTTTTAGAAGTATCTTCTTTAGTTATTACTCCAACTGGTATATTTTCATATAAATTAGCAAGACCAGATGTATATACTATATCTCCAATGTTTATATTATTATCAGTTAGATTTGTAATGATTAATGATTTATTTTCATAAGAAAGTATTCCATAGGAATCATTTACTTTAATACTAAGTGATGTTTTTTCATTTGTTAAAAGTCTTACTTCAGAAGAATAAGAATTAGTAGTTGTAATAATTCCAACTAGCCCTAAACTATCTATAATAGCCATATTTTCTTTGAAAGAGTTTTCTGCTCCTTTATAAATAGTTATTTCGTTTTCAAAACTATAAATATCTCTATATAAAACTCTAGTTAATTCATAATCATAATTAAAATTAAATTCATCACTTGATAAAGAGCTGCAGTAATCTTTGTATACTAAATCTGGATAAAATGTTTCATTATCAAAAAGCAAATAAATTTTATCTTTAATAAAAAATAAAATTATTATACTTATACCTATAAATATATTGATCCATATTTTTTTCATATTTATAGTATGATTAATTTACTAAAGATAATACTACACTATCAAGTATAAGCTGATTACTTTTAAGCATAACTTCAGTGTTATCACTTTGCATAATTATATTTTCATAGGCTAAAAGTTCCTCTAGAGGCGAGCCTGTTAAGTAATCTTCTTTAAGAATATACTGAATATTATTACTATCATAATAATTTTGCATTTTTTGAACTAAGTACGAATTTGAATATACTGCACTATAAACGCGGAAGTTTTCTTCATCAAATACTACTACTCCACCATTAAGAGTTTCTACAAATTTATTTGCATTATCCTCATTTTCAAACATAGCAAGCTGAAAATAATATACTTTACCCGTTGAAGATAAAGCAGTTAAATCTTGACTTTCATTTGTTTGGAAAATGTATAAAGCAAATATTGCTCCAAGAGTCAGCGCAGTTGCTGCGACATATAAATAACCTTTCATATAACCACCTATATTATTTTTAACATATTCATATTGTAAAATTTGTCGAATTATCGAAAAAGCATTTGTTATTTTATATTAAATACTGTATAATTATATTTAAGAATAGAAAGGTGCTTTTTGTATGTTTAGAGAATATGATTATGAAAATAAACCAATAGTTGATATTGTTAATGAAATGATTTTAGATGCAACAAATATGAAAGCATCAGATATTCATTTTGATCCTAGTGATGATACACTTAATGTAAGAATAAGAATTGATGGGGAACTTACTGATTATGCAAAAGTTCCTAATAACGTTAAAAAGAATTTAGTTACCAGAATTAAAATAATTGCTGGTATGAATATAACTGAAACAAGACTACCTCAGGATGGAGCAATAAAACAACTTGGGGATAAACATGATATTGATTTACGTGTATCTACCCTACCTAGTATTACTGGTGAAAAAGTTGTTATAAGAATACTTGATTATCAAATGAGTTCTTCTGGTTTAGATAATTTATATTTTTCTGAAGAAAACTTAGAAAAAATTAAGAAAATATTGAGTTTACCGAGTGGAATTATACTTGTAGCAGGAGCTACTGGTTCAGGAAAAAGTACAACTGTTTACTCAATGCTTGATAATTTGAATACACCAAATAGAAATATAATAACAGTTGAAGATCCTGTAGAAATGAAAATAGAAGGTATCAACCAAGTTCAAGTTTTAAGTGAAATTGGATTAAATTTTGCAAATACTTTAAGAAGTATCTTAAGGCAAGATCCTGATGTAATAATGATTGGTGAAATTCGTGATGATGAAACTGCTAGAATAGCTGTTAGAGCGTCTATAACGGGTCATTTGGTTTTATCTACAATACATACTAATAATTCACTTAATACTATAGAAAGATTACTTGATATGGATATCGAAAGGTATTTACTTGGTAGCGCTTTATCTGGTATAGTATCTCAAAGACTTGTTAAAAAGTTATGTCCTAAATGCAGAAAATCTAGAAATACTACTGAATATGAAAAAACTTTATTTAAAGAAGTTTTAAATAAAGAAATAAATGAAACTTATGAACCAGTTGGATGTCCTGAATGTATGAATGGTTATATTGGAAGAGTTGCAGTACATGAAGTACTTGTTATTAAGGAAGATATTAAAGATGCTATCTCTACTAAGGTAAGTAAAAAAGATTTAAGAAAACTTGTATATGATAAATCAAAAATGGATACTTTACTTGAAGATGGTTTATTAAAAGTAATAAATGGGTATACTAGTATTTATGAAATTATGAGAATTATAGATGTAGATGATGATTTAAATGGACAAAATGAAAATCTTATAAATGCATTTCTTGGAAAAGATGATGATATTGAAACATTATAAAAGCAAAGAATTAACTTTGCTTTTTGTATCCTATCTTTGTAATGTTTTATTTACTACATTTACTAAATCTGTAACACTAAATGGTTTATTTAACATATCTACTATTGGATACTGAAATGCTTTAGCAATTGTTTCTTCACTTTCATCTCCAGTTATAATAGATACTTTTATATCTGTAAATAAATTATTTTCTTTCATATAAGTTAAAATATCAAAACCATTTACTTCAGGTATATTTAAATCTAAAAGCATAATATCAATATTACTTTTATTATCAAGTAAGTAATTTTTAGCTTTTAAACCATCATTAAATACAATAACATTGTATTCATTATTAAGTGATTTATTTATTAAATTAGTTATTAGTTCCGAATCATCTACTACTAAAACTGTTTTTTTACTTGATATACTTTCTGAATAATCTACATTATCTGGCTCTTCAGTTAGATATCTTTTTGTTATGTCTATCATTTCATTAACTGTTTTTATTAAATTTTCGTAATCATCTATAATAAATTTTTGATCACTTTCTTTCCCAGCCATTTCATGTTTTAAAGCTATTTCTGCTACTGTAGTAAATCCTAAATATCTTGCATCAGATTTAACTGAGTGAGCAAATATTGCATAGTTTGGTAAGTCTTGATTATCTAAAGATGTTTTTAATCTTTCTAGTTTAACGTTTATTCCTTCTAGGAAATCATTCATTGTTTCATTATATATATCTATATCACCGAAAAGTTCTACTGCCTTTTCTACGTCTACCCCATTTTCTTTTAAATATTTTATATCTTTCATATAAATCCCTACCTTTAGTTTCATTTTAGCAAAAAGTTTTATGCTTGTCTACAAATCTTTATCACTATACGTTAAATATTTGTATAAAAAAAATGTCATTGTGACATTTATCTATTTTTATTATTTCCTAGTTTTACTTCTTGTAATGTTTTCATTGCAAACGTAATAACCGGGTCTTTTATACCTTTTTCAAAATTATCAACTTCTTTTTTTAAAAGTAATGACCATAAATTACGGCTAGTTTCTGCATCAATTATACTTGCAAATTTTTCATATTCTCCTATTTCAACTAATTTTGCTATTTTTATTAAAGCCTTCTCATCTAGAGATAATATTTGATTTACTAACTCATTCATTTTTCTGCGTCCTTTCTTAAGTTTTCATAATAATGAAATAACTTATTTACCACTTCTTCACTTACTGCTTTTTTATCATAATATTCATATTTTAATCCTAATGTATCATATTTATTCTTACCATAATCATGATAAGGAATAAACTCTACTTTTAGTATATTCGGAATATCCTTGATAAATTCATAAAACTCATTTATATATTCCTTCAAATCTGTTAAACCAGGAATAATTACTTGTCTTATCCATAAATTAATATTATGTTTTTTTACTAGATTTATAAACTCCAGTGATTTCATTATATCATATCCAGTTAAATCTTTGTATATGCTTTTATCAACATGTTTAATATCTAAGATAACTAAGTCTAATAACGGAAGTAATTTTTCATAATTTGTATTACTAACACCTGCAGTATCAAGTGCAATGTGTATATTTTCTTTTTTTAAATCTTTAGATAATTCATACAAAAAATCACTTTGAAGTAGAGGCTCTCCCCCTGAAAAAGTTACTCCTCCACCACTGGCAAAATATGCTTTATTTTTAAGTATTTTTCTTAAAAGTTCATCTTTTGAAAATTGAGGATTTGTCATAATCCAAGTTTCTGGATTATGACAATACTTACATCTTAGGTAACATCCATTAAAAAATATTACAGTTCTTATACCAGGTCCATCTACCATACCAGCAGACTCAATTGAATTTATTGAAGCAAACTTAGATTCTTTCATGAAATGTTCTTTCGATAACCTCTTTTTGTTGTTCTTTTGTAAGTCTATTAAATCTTACTGCATATCCGGACACTCTTATTGTTAAAAGAGGATAATTTTCTGGATACATCATCGCATCTACTAACATCTCTTTATTTAGAACATTTACGTTTAAATGATGCGCTCCTTGCATAAAATATCCATCTAATATTCCAACTAAATTATTTATTTGAGTGTCTTTATCTTTACCAAGAGAATTTGGGGTTATAGTAAATGTATTAGAAATACCATCTTTACAACAATCTTTATAATTAATTTTTGCTACTGAGTTAAGTGATGATACCGCGCCTGATTCATCTCTTTGATGCATTGGATTGGCACCTGGAGCAAAAGGTACTCCTTTTTTTCTTCCATCTGGAGTTGCACCTGTTTTTTTACCATACACTACATTTGATGTAATAGTTAATACTGATAGTGTTGGTTCAGCATTTTTATAACATGCATGTTTTTTTAATTCTTTTGATAC
>CAYJBC010000046.1:1088-7750 GCA_964368535.1 uncultured Muribaculaceae bacterium | reverse complement strand
CTTAGAAATGATTCAACATTTTCTGATATGATAGGCGAAGAATTTGTTAAAGCAGGACAAAACTATCGTAGTAGTTACCAAAGAAGAGGTACAGCAGATCCGTCTAAAGATTATTATTTTATGCATAGGGATACTCCTAATAATGAAACTGTTATAGTTGAATATGGTTTTTTAGATTCAGATGGAGATGATGTAAGTCAAATTAAAACTGATTGGAGAAGTTTAGCAGAAGCAGTAGTAAAAGCAACTGTTGATTATGCAGGTGGAACTTATGTACCATTAGAAGAAGAAAATGTATACATAGTTAAATCAGGAGATACTTTATATAGTATTGCGAGGCAGTTTAATACAACGGTT
Source organism: uncultured Muribaculaceae bacterium (assembly GCA_964368535.1). Lineage (GTDB taxonomy): Bacteria > Bacillota_I > Bacilli_A > RF39 > UBA660 > CAKOSP01. The sequence goes on along the minus strand of CAYJBC010000046.1, from coordinate 7,393 downwards.
GATGAAATAAAAAGAATAAATGAATTAACTAGTGATAGTTTAAGTATAGGCCAAGTATTATATATAACTAAAAGTGAAAATGAAGAAGATGTAGTTCCAGATAGTTACATGGTAAAAGCTGGTGATTCATTATACAGTATAGCAAATACATTTGGAACAACAGTCTCAGAATTAAAGGCACTAAATAATTTAACAAGTGATATACTAAGTATAGGTCAAGTATTATTAATACCTAAAAAAGATGTGGTAGAACCCCCAATTGAACCTGAAGAGCCAAGTGAACCAGATGGAACTACTTATACAGTGATATCAGGAGATAGTTTATATAGTATAGCAAAAAAATTTAACACAACTGTAGATGAATTAAAAAGGCTAAATAGTCTAACGAGTAATTTACTTAGTATAGGTCAAGTATTAATTATATCAAGTGAAGTTGAACCTGAACCTGAACCAGAAGAACCTACTGAAACCAGTGACTATATAGTTGTATCAGGAGATAGTTTGTATGCTATAGCTAGAAAATTTAATACAACAGTAGATGAGTTAAAAAGGCTAAATAATTTAACAAATGATTTACTTTCAATAGGACAAATATTAAAAGTTCCTAGTAGTGTAGTACCAAAAAATTATACAGTAGTAAAAGGAGACAGTTTATATTCTATAGCAAAAAAATATAATACAACAGTACCGGAATTAAAATCTTTAAATAATTTAACCAGTGATATACTAAGTATAGGACAAGTATTACTAATACCTTAATAAAAGAATAGTTTATCTATTCTTTTTTATTCTCTATCGTATACACCAAATATCATCCTTGAAACCGCTATATGCATGTATGATATTTTGTACCATGTATTTATACCAACTATACCATCATTTGTAAGCCCAAATACTTCCTGGAATTTCTTAACAGCGTCTTCAGTATTTTTATCAAATTCACCATTAGGGTTATCTATTTGTATTAAACCAGGATAATTGCCCCTAACAATGTTTATTTGATTTTGAAACTTTTTAACTTCTTCCCCACATGAACCAATTGTTAAAACATATCCAGGAAATGAAGTAGGTAAACCTTCTTGATAAGTTGCTGTTGCAAATTCTAAATCATTACCATAGTAATATCTTAATATATCAGCGGCAGGAACTTTTTGTTCACCTAAGTCTGCAGAACCCCATTGCCAAAGCCATCCATCCTCTTGTAAAGATTCTCCATCGCAGTACTGTGCAAATAAAGGTTCACTTTTTCCAGGTCTTTTTAAATACTGAAGCATCAAATCATCTACTACAAGTGAAATTGAATCATATATTGTTCGGTTAAGAGTGTATTTTTGATCATATGTTGTAACGCTTGTTATAGTAAATCTATAACCTTTGGATGGATACCACTCAGTATATACTCTGTTTAAAGTAAATGACATAATAGCTATAATATTCGCTTTTAAAGTTTCTGGAGGCCAAGTAGGGTATATCTCACTACTAGCAACATTTTTAATGTAATCAGGGAAACTAACATAAAAATTTGGTGCAGTATTATCCGCAGGAGCGCCATCATGAACTATAATATATTCAGGTACTATTACTTTATTTAATACAAATTGAGTACCTAACTGTTCATTTTGTGGATATTTACTGGAGTAATCTGCGCTAAGTACAGTAGGTTCAATATTTATAACTTCAGTTTCTACACCAGTAGTATCATTAGATTTCATTTTTACATCTTGAGTACCTTTAATTCCTTCAAAAATTTCTATACCAGTTACTTTAACAGAAGTCATTCCGTCCTTACTTACCACTATAGAATATGTTTTATATGGATTATCTTGATTTGGTTTTAAAGAATTTTCTCTAGAAAAAGTCTCTAAAACTATACTGCTAGTTTGTCCATTTTCATCAGTTAGATAAGTTTTATTAGTTTCAAGTATTTTAACAGTTGCACTTTCAATAGGTTGAGACACATCATCGGCATATACATTTACTAATAAATAACCTTCTTTCATTTAATCAACTCCTAAATAAATATATTCTTAATAATTATTTTTAAAACATAATCATATATTTGTTTAGGAGGATTCTATGAATAATAAACCAGAATTAAAAGAAACAGATAGTGGAGAAGATGTAACTCTTCTGCAGCAATTACTAAAAATAAATAACTATTTTCCAGGGTCAAGCACTGGAGTATATGGTTCAGATACAACATTATGGGTTAAAAATTATCAAAAAGATAATAATTTAAAAGTAACAGGTATCGCAACGAATGAAACTTGGGAACTATTATATAAAATGACAACGCCAGCATCTAATGAAAAAAGCATCATATCTAAACCAATACTTCAAATAGGTGATGAAGGTAATGATGTAAGAGAAGTACAAATAATATTAAAAGATTTGTTATATTACGCTGGTGATATAAACGGAGTATTCGATGAAACATTATATAAATCAGTTCAATCATTTCAATATATAAATAAATTAGTTCCTGAAGGAGTAGTGGGTCCAGATACTTGGAGTGCATTAATTGATTTATATGCTCCATTATCTAATTGTGAAGGATCATATCCAGATAATGAAGATATTATTTTATATACTGTAAAAGCTGGAGATAATTTATATAAACTTGCACAAGAATATGGAACAACAGTAGATGAAATAAAATTACTTAATAATTTAACCAGTGATATTTTATCAATAGGTCAAATATTAATAATACCAAAAGAAGGAGGATATGTTCCTCCAGTTGAAACTGATACCTATACAGTTCAAAAAGGAGATACACTATATTCAATAGCTAACAAATTTAATACAACAGTATCAAATATAAAAGCATTAAATAACTTAACGAGTGATATCTTATCAATAGGCCAAGTCTTAAAAATAAATGGAACTACTACTGAGCCAGAAGAACCAGATTTACCAGTTACAACCTATACAGTACAAAGAGGAGATACGTTATATTCAATAGCAAATAAATTTAACACAACAGTATCAAATATAAAAGCATTAAATAACTTAACGAGTGATATCTTATCAATAGGTCAAGTCTTAAAAATAAGTGGAACTGCCACTGAGCCAGAAGAACCAGAAGTGCCCGTTACAACATATACAGTGCAAAGAGGAGATACACTATACTCAATAGCAAATAAATTTAACACAACAGTGTCAAATATAAAATCATTAAACAATTTAACGAGTGATATATTAAGTGTAGGTCAAGTTTTAAAAGTAAATGGAACTAGTATTCCAAGTACAACATATACAGTGCAAAGAGGAGATACATTATATTCAATCGCAAGAAAATATAATACAACAGTAGAAAACATAGTATCAAAAAATAATCTTCAGTCAACAGTTCTTAGTATAGGCCAAGTATTACAAATATAAAAAAGCCATAAGGCTTTTTTTAATGTATAGGGGGGCATATTCCAGGATCAGGATTATAAAAACAATGTTTTTTATATTTTGAAACTAAATTTTGTCCATACCACTCAGCTAAACAAGTTTCATTAACCCCAGGAGCATAAAACCATAAAGCGTTAGTAGCTGGCCAAAAGTATTCTCCTTTTAAAACTCTATTTGCAAGAGATTTTTCAAGTGTAGTAGGGCTAGATTGAAATAAAGAAGTATTAATTCCTGCAAACTGATTTTCTTGATATATAGCTTCGGTTACAGTAGTAATATTTTTAAATGTAAGACATTTAGCCAGAACTCTATTAACAACTACATTACCAACCATGAGCATTCCTTTTTCGCCTTCACCAACAGCTTCTGCTCTCATAATTCTGGCAAGCAAATCTCTTTCAGCAGTAGTATAGTTAATTATCATAAAATCACCTAATTAATATTATGATTTTATAATGTCTATATGTTATAATTTTCTGATTTTAATATAATTTTTTAAATCGCTTTTAAAATTATCCAAATGTTTTGGTTCAATATTACCTTGTCTAGTAATATAGAAATTACGGATACAAGATTTTATTTCTTCAATACATTTTTCGAAATTATCATTGATAATACTATAATCAAAATTATATGCACACTCTAAATTATCTAGATCAGATCCTAACCTTTGTACATTTCTTTCACCACATCGTTTAGTTAAAGTTTCAGTATCTGGAGGTATAATATAAATAATACAGTTATTATCAGGATTAGATATTTTATATTCTAAAGCTCTTGAAGGAAGTATTGCTGATAATAAAAATTTGTCACTTTCAACACTTTCAGGGTATTCATCAATTGTTGCATAATAAGTATCCTTATACTGTACTAAATTAAATAATTTTTTCTCATCAATTAATTTTAATAATTCTTCTTTGGAGTAAAACCAGTAGTCATCTCCATTTACTTCATAGTCTCTCATTTCTCTTGAAGTTACAGAAGTATACTTTTTGAATTTATTATTCTTTAATAATTCTTCAATTATAGCTGTCTTTCCAGCCCCAGAAGGACCACATAGTATTATATTCATAAATAACTCTCTTTCTAATATAATTATAAAATAAAAAACCAACTATTTCTAGTTAGTTTACAATTTATTTCATTGCTTGAACAGCAGTAATAGCAACAGTACCAACAATATCTTTTACTGAGCATCCACGAGATAAATCATTAATAGGTTTATTCATTCCTTGACATATTGGCCCATAAGCTTCAGCTTTAGCAAGTCTTTCAACAGCTTTATAAGCAATATTAGCAGAATCTAAATCAGGAAATACTAGTACATTAGCTTCACCTTTAAGAGGTGAAGTAGGACATTTTAATTTAGCAACTTCAGGTATAATAGCAGAATCAAATTGTAATTCACCATCAATTAAATATTCAGGATATTTATCTTTAGCTATTTTTACAGCATCTACAACTTTAGTTACATCTTTATGTTTAGCAGATCCATAACTAGAGTGAGAAAGAAATGCAATCTTAGCTTTTTTATTGATAAGAGATTCAAAACTTTTAGCACTATCATAAGCAATCGCTGCTAATTTTTCTGGAGTAGGATTTTGTTCTAAAGCACAATCAGTAAATATAAAGGTTCCATCTTCTCCATATTCACAATTAGGCACTATCATTAAGCAAAATGCTGATACCAATAATGAACCAGGCGCAGTTTTAATAATTTGTAAAGCAGGTCTTAAAGTATTACTTGTAGAGTGACACGCTCCAGAAACAATTCCATCAGCTTTTCCATTTTTAATAAGCATACACGCAAAATACATATAATCGTGTAACATTAAGTCTTTAGCTTCCTCAGTAGTTAACCCTTTATGTTTTCTAAGTTCATAAAATTGGTTAATGTAACCATCAGTTAATTCACTAGTTCTTGGATCAATAATTTCTAAAACATCTAATTTAGGAATTTTAGCTAATATGTCATCTTTATTACCAATTAAAATAATTTTAGCAAGTCCTTCTGAAGTAATAATTTCAGCAGCCTCTAAAATTCTATCATCCATTGATTCAGGTAATATAATTGTTTTAATATTATCTTTAGCTTGTTTTCGTATGTTTTCCATAATATTCATAATAAGTTCCTCCATATTGTATAATTCATATATATAATAATAGTATAATGTTAAAATAAGCAGTAGTCAAACAATTGACTAAATATTTACAAAAAAATTCTAATTTAAATATTCTTTATTATTATATTTAAAGTATGTTAATGTAATTAGTACTATACTAATTAATATAAAAATGAAAATAAACATTAAATTAAATTCATTGTTTGCAACTTGATTTTTTATATCAGCAAGTGTGTAAATAGAAAAATATTTCAGCCACTCTATTTTTTCAGACATTCCGCTAAACATATTAGCAAAATAACTAATAAATACTATCCCATAACTTAAAGCATTCATTTGCTTAGTTTTTTTAAAAAATGTAGATACATACAAGGAAAGTAAGAATATTAATATACTAGGGATTAACATTGTAATATTTAAAAGTAATACATCTTTAGCAGGGGCATTACTTAATAATAATCCTATAATTATAAAAATGCTAATGCAACTAATCATGAAGATTATATTTATTAATCCAGAAATGATTTTACTAGTTAATATTCTTTTTCTAGAAACAGGTTTAGAATATAAAAACTCTATAGTTTTATCTGATTCTTCTTTAAGTAAAATACTAGCTCCTAATTGACTTGCATATATTGAATATATTAACATAAGTAGTATAATTCCTTCAGTTTTGAAAAAACCATCCACACTACTTATATCTACTAAATCGATATTAAACGCAGATAATAAATTTTCTGGCATAATTTTAACTATATCATTTATGTTAATTTCACTACT
>CAYJBC010000046.1:0-1078 GCA_964368535.1 uncultured Muribaculaceae bacterium | reverse complement strand
ACATTAAAAACACTATTGATAAAATAGATATTACAACAATTATCCAAATAATCAAGCTTTTTAAATTAATTTTTAGTTCTCTATTTATCATTTTTACCCTCATAAAACTTCATAAATATATTTTCAACATTTTCTTCTTTAATATATAGTTGATCTATATCATATTTACCTAATATTTTAATTAAATCATTTATATTATCATTATATATAAAACAATTATCTTTAATATCAACATTTAAATTCTTAGAAATTTCTTTTATATCTTTACTGTATAATTCAATATTATAACTAGCAGTATCTTTTAATTCTTTAACAGTAAGTTCCTTAATTAAAACATTATCTTTAATAATACCAACACGGTCACAAATTAATTTGACTTCACTTAAAACATGTGATGAAAAAAATATAGTAGTACCTTTTTTCTTTTCAGATAAAAGTAGATCATAAAACTTATTTTGCATTAGTGGATCAAGTCCACTAGTAGGTTCATCTAGGATGAGTAATTTTGGCTCATGCATTAAAGCAAGCACTATACCAACTTTTTTTAAATTTCCTAATGATAAATCATCAATCCTTTTTTTTGTATCTAATTCTAAGTACCTAGATAGGGTAATAGCGTTTTTCATATGATCCCTTTTATAAAATTTATTATTATACTTAAACATTTCCAAGACAGTTAAATCATCATATAAATTTATTTCTCCAGGAAGATATCCAATTAATAATTTAGTATCTGTATCAGTGTTAATTTTATTATCAATAGTAACTAAACCATTTGATATTTTTATGAAATCTAATATACTTCTAATAGTGGTGCTTTTTCCCGCACCATTAGGCCCTATAAAACCATAAATTTCTCCTTCATTTAATGTTAACGAAAGATTAATTATACCAGGTGTTTGTTTGTAATACTTTGTAATATTTTTAATATCCAACATAATATTCTCCTTATAAAAATTATAACAAAAAAAACTAACTATTTCTAGTTAGTTTAAAATTCAAAATATGGCATGTATTATAAATGGGTTATGAACTTTTCATTGTAATTAATTTCTTTTTTAATAATTTTTTATTGATT
>CAYJBC010000045.1:1394-7885 GCA_964368535.1 uncultured Muribaculaceae bacterium | reverse complement strand
ATACAGGATAGAGTTTATGAAAATAAAGTTAATAAGGGATTTAATGTGACAGATGTTCATAAAGAATTTTTATTATTATATGAAGAAGTAGCAGAGGCGTATAGTGCATATAGAAAGAAAAAAGATGATTTAGGTGAAGAACTTGCAGATGTTGCGATATATCTTTTAGGTTTATCTGAAATACTTAATATTGATTTAGAAAATGAAATTATGAATAAAATGGATAAAAATGAAAAAAGGGTATATAAAATAGTAAATGGAGTATATGTAAAAGTTGAAAAGTAATAGTATTACTTTTTTTTTTATGATATAATTACTTAAGAAGAGGTGCTCTATGACAAGAAGCGAATTAAGAGAAAAATGTATGATAATATTATATCAAATTAATATTTATAACGAAAAAAATATACCTTATGAAATAAGTAATGTTATTAAGGAAAATATTGATATAGATAATGAGTTTGTCAAAGATGTGGTTAGTGGTGTTACCTCTAATATAACTACACTTGATGAAACTGCTAATAAATATATGGATGCTTGGCCCATTGATAGAATTGATAAAACTGGAGCATCTATTATGAGAATGGCTCTTTATGAACTTCAGTTTACAGATACACCTGAAATAGTTGTTATTAACGAAGCTATTGAACTTGCAAAAAAATATAGTGATGAAAATGTAAGAAAAATTATAAATGCAGCATTAGATAAATTTATAAGGGACAGATAATATGGAAAGAGATTACTTAACTGTATCTAGTCTTAATAATTATATAAAATCTGTTTTAGAAAGAGATAGTAGTCTATCAAATATTTTGTTAAAAGGGGAAATTTCTAATTTAAAAAAACATACAACAGGCCATTGGTATTTTACTTTAAAAGATGAAACTTCTAGAATAAATGCAGTAATGTTTTCAAGAGATGCATCAACAGTTGATTTTAATGCTGAAGATGGAATGAATATATTAATTGAAGGAAGGGTGTCTGCTTATCCGGTTGCCGGTACCTATCAAATATATGTAACAAAAATGCAATTGGATGGTGTAGGTAATTTACATATCGAATTTGAAAAATTAAAGAAAAAATTAGCTGCAGAAGGATTGTTTAGTACATCAGCAAAAAAAGAAATTCCAAAATATCCTGAAGTAGTAGGTGTAATTACAGCTCCTACTGGTGCGGCAGTTAAAGATATTATGTCTACAATTAATCGTAGATTTCCAAGTACTAAAGTTGTGCTTTTTCCAGCACTTGTTCAAGGTGAAGGAGCTGCTCCTAGTGTTGTTAAACAAATAAAAGAAGCAGATAGTTATGGAGTAGATGTAATTATTGTCGGTCGTGGTGGTGGATCTATAGAAGATTTATGGGCATTTAATGAAGAGATAGTAGCAAGAGCAATTTATGAATGTGTTACCCCAATTATTAGTGCGGTGGGTCATGAAATAGATGTTACTATATCAGATTATGTAGCTGATCTTAGAGCACCTACACCTACTGGAGCTGCTGAGATGGCAGTGCCAACTGTTGTAGATACAACGTCTGTAATAGATGGTTTTAAAATAAGACTGAATAAAAATATAAAAAATATGGTTAATACAAAATTTATTGAACTTAGAACTTTAAAAGAAAGTTATATATTAAAAAATCCAATGAGTATGTATGAAATAAAAATGCAAAAATTAGATACTTTAATTGATAATTCTAATCGTAGCATTTTGAGTTTAATAGAAACAAAAAAATATAATATAGATAAATTAAATGAATCGTATATACTAAAAAATCCAGATATGATTTTAGATACTTTTAAGAATAAAATGGAAATGATTTTAGTAAATTTAAAAAACTTAAATCCACTTGGAATACTTGAAAAAGGATTTTCAGTTGTTGAAACAGATAAAAAAGTAGTTAAAAGTAGTAAAGATTTAAAAGTTGGTGAAGTAGTAAATATGAGATTTAACAAAGGAACTGCTAAGGCAGAAATAAAGGAGATAAAATAATGAAAGATAAAACATTTGAAGAAGCTTTAAAAGAACTTGAAGTAATAGTTAAAGAACTAGAGTCAGGTAATGTTGAACTTGATAAAGCTATTGAAAAATATACTGAAGCAATGAAACTTGCTAAGCATGCATCTTCAAAAATAGAAAATGCAACTGAAAAAGTTAATAAGATAATAAATAGTGAAGGAAAAGAAGAAGATTTCGAGGTGAAATAATATGGAAGTAAAAGATATTACAAATAGAGATGTAAATTTTGCTCAGTGGTATACTGATGTAGTTAAAAAAGCAGATTTAGTTGATTACTCAAGCACAAAGGGTTCTATGATTATTAGACCATATGGTTATGCAATATGGGAAGAAATAGTTAAAGTACTTGATAATATGTTAAAGAAAACTGGACATGAAAATGTTCAAATGCCTATGTTTATACCTGAATCACTACTTAATATAGAAAAAAAACATGTTGAAGGTTTTGCTCCAGAGGTTGCATGGGTAACTCATGGGGGATCTGAGAAACTTGAAGAAAGAATGTGTGTTAGACCTACAAGTGAAGTGTTATTTTGTGAACACTTTAAGAAAATAATTAATTCATATAGGGACTTACCACTTAAATATAATCAGTGGTGCACAATAGTTAGATGGGAAAAAACTACTAGACCTTTTCTTAGAACTAGAGAAATACTTTGGCAAGAAGGCCATACTATGCATGCCAGTAAAGATGAGGCTATTGCTGAAACTTTAGGTATGCTTAAAATATACGAAGTTCTTCAAAGAGAATACTTAGCGTTACCTGTATTAATTGGTCAAAAAACTGAAAAAGAAAAATTTGCAGGTGCTGAAGTAACTTATACTTTGGAAGCAATGATGTATGATGGTTTAGCTCTTCAAAATGGTACAACTCACTTTTTTGGACAAGGTTTTTCAGAAGCATTTGATATTAAATTTTTAAATAAAGAACAAAAACTTGAAAGACCTTATCAAACTAGCTGGGGTGTATCTACAAGAATGATTGGTGCGATTATTATGACTCATGGTGATGATAGAGGGCTTGTATTGCCTCCGAAAATAGCTCCATATAAAACTTGTATTATACCTATTGGAAATGTTAGCGAAAAATTAGATACTTTAGTAAGTGATTTAAATAATAAAAATATTACGTTTAAAATCGATACTACTGATAAGTCTCCAGGGTTTAAGTTTGCTGAAGCGGAAGTTAAAGGATATCCAGTAAGAATAGAATTAGGTGAAAGGGATCTTAAGAATAATGAGGTTACACTTGTTAGAAGAGATACTTTAGAAAAAATTGTAGTTCCATTTGAAAACGTAGTTAGTGAACTTGAAAAGTTACTAGAAGATATTCAAAAAAATATGCTTAAAAAAGCTGAAGATAGAAAAAATAATATGTTGTATTCTGCATCTAATTATGATGAATTTAAAAATATAGCTGAAACTAAACCAGGATTCATTAAAATTAATTGGTGTGGCGATGTAGCATGTGAAAATAAAATAAAAGAAGATACTACTTTAAAATCTAGATGTCTTGTTACTGGAGAAAAACCTGATGGTGTATGCACAGTATGTGGCAAAGAATCTAAAGTGAAGGTATGGTTTGGAAAACAATATTAATTTGTTTGATCAGGAGATAAAAATATGAAATTAAATTATAATAGAGGAATAACAGTACTAGAATTACTTGAAAAAGGTTTAAGTGAAATAGTACTTATGCCAAGAACTATGATAGTTAGTAAAATGATTGATAATCAGTATAAAACAAATGAAAATAATATAACTCATTCTTTAAGTAAAAGATTGCAATTTTATCTTTGTTTAAAAGATAACAGAAGAGAGATACCATACAGTCATTTCGGAGAGGTACCTGTAACTGTTGAGGAAGTTATTAAATTATTTATAGATGATTTAAATAAAGCTGCTTTAAGATTGTATGAATGTAAAAAATTAAATTCAAAAAAAACTGTAGAATTATTTTTTGAAACTCAATCGATAATTAAGTTAGAAGAATGTGATTATAAAATTATTGAAGAAGTAATGGCTGCTGAATTAGCAAATAAAGAAAACAATTGTAAGGAAATGGCTAACATGTACGATTTATTTGCTGGTTTAAAAGAAATTGATCGTGAAGGCTGGAAAAAATGGAATGTTCAAAAGTTGAGAGTTGAAAGTGATATGGATCATACAGGTAGTGCGATGGGAATTGCTACTACTATGTATATGTTATTTCCAGAATATAGAAAGTTAGATATAGCAAGAGTATTAATGATGCTTCAATATCATGATTTAGGTGAACTAATTATTGGTGATATACCAGTAGGTATGCAACCAAAGAATAAGTCTTTAATTGAAAGAAGAGCGATTGAGGATTTGTTATTTAATTCTAAATTAAAAGATAAAATATTAAAATTATGGGATGAATTTGAAGCAAGAAAAACTCCTGAAGCAAAGTTTGCTTATTATTGTGACAAGATAGATTGCTCACTTCAAGCTAAATTTTATGATGAAAAATCATTAGTAGATTTATTTAAGCAAGAAGGTAATCCTTATATTAATAATGAAAAAATAAAAAAATTGTTAGAAGAAGAAGATTCTTGGTCTAATATGTGGATTCAATCTGATATTGATAGATGTGATTTTGATGATAATTTTAAAAATTTAGCTTATTATGTTAAAAAAAGAGGTTTAAAATAAAATTAACAATAATTGGTAATTACCAGTTATTGTTTTTTTATTTATCCAAATATAAGCCATAATATTATTAGATAGGTGAAAGTATGAAAAAAATAATATTAATGATAACAATTTTATTTATTCCGTTAGGTGTATTTGCATATTCTGATGAAGTAATTCTTGGAGGTAATACACTTGGAATAGAGGTTAAAAGTGAAGGAGTTTTAATCGTAGGCTTTTATAAGGTTAATGGAAAGTATAATAAAGGAGCGCCAGAATTATTTTTAGGAGATTATATAATAAGTATTAATGGCGATAAAATTAACTCTATTACTGATTTAACTAGTGCTATAGAAAAATATGGTGAAGAAAAAGAGGTTAACGTAGTATATAAAAGAGCTCAAAATGAATATAAAACAGTTCTTGAAATAATTGAATCTGATGGTCTATATAAAACGGGTATATATGTTAAAGATAGTATAACTGGTATTGGAACTTTAACATATATTGATCCAGAAACAAATATATACGGAGCTTTGGGGCATGAAATAATTGAAAGTAATTCACAAAATATGATAGAGATTAGTGAAGGAGTAATATTTAGAAATTCAATTACTAGTATTGAAAAAAGTAGTGTGGGAGTTCCAGGGAGTAAAAATGCTAAATTCTATTATGAAACAAAATACGGAACAGTATTTGAAAATACTAAATATGGTATTTATGGTGTATATGAAACTAATTTACCTAATAATAAATTAATAGAGGTTGGTAACCCCGATGAAATAAAAATAGGACCTGCGAGCATATATACGGTTTTAGATGATGAAACTGTTGGAGCATTTGAGGTAGAAATTATAAAAATAAATGAAACAAGTGATATTAAAAATATTACATTAGAAATAATAGATGAGAGATTAATAGACGCTACAGGTGGAGTAGTTCAAGGTATGAGTGGTTCGCCAATAGTTCAAAATAATAAAATAGTAGGAGCAGTTACTCATGTTATAGTGGATAACCCAATAACAGGTTATGGTTTATTTATTACAACAATGTTAGAAGAGGGAGAAAATTAATTTCCCTTTTTTTATGAGATAAGATATAATAATTTCAAAGGAGAAATAATTATGCAAAAAAAAGAGATTAATATAAGTGACATAGCTTTAGAAATTTATATTCTTAGCTTATATGGATTTACAATAAAAGAAATAAAAAATGAGCAAGGATGGAATGTAATAAAAGAAGAGAAAATTTTTGGTAAAATAAGTTTAAAGAATAGTAAAGGTATACAATCAAAATATAATTATTATTTTAATATTGACGATGGTATATTTAAAATGCAAGGATTTAAAAGTAATGCAGAAATAAATTATCGTATTCATAGAGAAGACGGTTTTGCTGATGAAGTAGTTATTGGAAAAGATAAGACAAAAATAAATTCAATTATAGTATTTATAGCTAATTTAGGGAGTATAAGTATTGATTATAATTATATTGTTAAACTTGTGATTGATAATTTTAATGGTAATAAAGATTACGATTATTTTTCTTACGAAGATATAGAAAGTTGTGAAAAAGTTGAACTAGGCTATAGTAGGAATAAAGAAAATGTTTTTTTAGGAAAAAGTATACAAATAATATCAGATGTATACCATAAAACTTGTGGCGAAGTGGAAGTTGTTGAAAAAGAATGGAGTAATAATAATAATTCATCAAATATTCCATCACGAGAAGAGTTAATTGGAACTATATTTTCAGTAACAAAAGAAAAGTATAATGTCGAAATAAGTGATTTACTTCAAAAATTGCAAAATACTTTAA
>CAYJBC010000045.1:513-1384 GCA_964368535.1 uncultured Muribaculaceae bacterium | reverse complement strand
CTTTAAAAGCTAATCATGATGTATTATTGTATATAGCTCAACAATTAAATATAAATTCACCGAAAGAACTTCAGGATTTATTCCATAATATTACTTCAGAAAGGGTAGGAAAAACAAAAGTATAATTTGGTTGTGATTCTCAAGCGACCGTAACACATGTAATAGTGGATAACCCGGTAACAGGTTATGGTTTATTTATTACAACAATGCTTGAAGAAGGAGAAAATTAATTTCTCTTTTATTTTGATAATAAGAAGAGTATAATGTATTTAGGAGATAATTATGGAAAATAAACAAAAAAAGAGAAGTCAAATAAGTGATGAATATAAATGGAATTTAAAACTAATATATGAAACAGAAGATAAGTTTTTGAATGAACTTGATAAAGCTTTTGTAAGTATTAAAGAAATAAAATTATATGAAGGGAAAATATTAAAAAGTTCTAAAAATTTATTGGGTTTTTTAAAATTGGAAGAAAAACTACAAAGAAACATAAATAAACTTTATATGTATGCCCACCTTAACTTTGATGTAGAATCAAGTAATAGTAAGTATCAAGAGTATTATGGTAAAGTAGAAAATTTATTAAATGAATATCAATTACTTTCATCGTATGCAGTACCTGAAATGATGAAAGATGATTATAGTATTGTTAAAAAATTTGTTGAGTTAGAAAATGATTTAAAAGAATATGCATTTAACTTAGAATGTTTATATAAACAAAAAGATCATATTTTAGATGAAAAAAGTGAAGTGTTATTAGCTAGTTTATCTAAAGTTCTTGATGCATCTAGTGAAACTTATAATTATTTAACTGATACTGAGCTAAAATTTGGTGATATCACTCTAGAGGATAATACAAAAATAGAAC
>CAYJBC010000045.1:0-503 GCA_964368535.1 uncultured Muribaculaceae bacterium | reverse complement strand
TAGAACTCACCGAAAGTAACTACTCTTATTATAATAAATCTTTTAATCGCAGTGTTAGAAAAGAAGCTTTTCAAAAATTGTTAGGTACTTATGGAAAATATAAAAATACCTTTACTAGTACTTTTACAAATAATATAGAAAAGTATACTAAGTTAGCTAAAATAAGAAATTTTTCATCTAGTATAGAAGCTTCTTTATTTGATGATTATGTAGATGTTCAGATATATGATAATTTTATAAATGTTATTAATGATAATTTAAGTGTATTACATAAATATTATAAATTAAGAAAAGATAATTTAAAACTTGATAAGCAACATATATACGATACTTATGTAAGTTTAATACCAACTTTTGATAAGGATTATAATTTTGATTTAGGAAAAAAACTTGCTTTAGACTCTCTTAGTATTTTAGGAAAAGAATATATTGAAATATTAAATAAGTCATTTGAAAGATATGAATTAAGCGAATGGCCGCTTTCATGAACTAAAGTTAAAACA
>CAYJBC010000044.1:0-8311 GCA_964368535.1 uncultured Muribaculaceae bacterium | reverse complement strand
GATTCAAAATCCAGCGACCATAAATCGTGCCGGTTCGACTCCGGCTACAGGCACCATAGGGAAATGAAATGGCTCTTTACAGTTGAATAATAAAAATATAACTAATCAAGTGTAAAGAGCCATTTTTATTATGACATAAAAAAAGAAATTTAATATTTTCTTATAATCAATTTCTAAATTATTTAGTGTGTAATTCTTTAGAACGAACTCTTGCCATAGTATTGTTATTATTATTTCTATTAATTTTTTCACTAGCAGCAGCATTAATTTTATCAACGGTATCTTTAGATATATAAAAATGTTCCCACCCATCAAATTCATCTTCCAGTTTTACCAAATATTTCTTTTTTAATTCTTCATCGTATTTCATTACACAGCGCCCTTTCAATATAAATATTTTATCATAAATAGTTGCAATAATTCAAGTTGAATAAAATTTCCTAATGTCTAGTATTCAGGCAACACAAAGTAAACAATTGAACTTTAAAAAGTTCTTTTTTTATTTTAGTAATATGTTATAATGAAATCAAGAAAGTAGTGGTTGTTTTGAAATATAGAAGATTAATTAAAAATGGCGATGAATTATCAACACTTGGTTACGGATGCATGAGACTTCCAATGCAAGGTATATCAGTAAACGAAAATTTAGCAATAGAGCAAATGTACTACGCATATGAAAATGGTGTTAATTATTACGATACTGCATATATTTATCATGGTGGAAAAAGTGAAGTAATATTAGGGAAGTTTATTAAAAAGTATAATATTAGAAAAGAAATTTTTATCGCAGATAAATTACCAACATTCATTATAAGAAAAAAAGAACAAATTAATGAATATTTTGAAAGACAATTAAAAAGACTTGATACAGATTATATCGATTATTATTTAATGCATATGCTTGATAGTTATCACAGTTGGAAAACACTCAAGGACTATGGGATTATTAAGTTTTTGGAAAAAAAGAAAAGAGAAAAAAAGATTAGATATATAGGTTTTTCATTTCATGGAAGAGCAGAAGAATTTATAAAAATTTTAGAAGATTACCCATGGGATTTTTGTCAGATACAATATAACTATTTGGATGAATTTTATCAAGCAGGTAAAAAAGGATTAGATAGAGCATATGAACTTGGAATAGGAGTAGTAATTATGGAACCTCTAAGAGGGGGCAATTTAGCTAATAAAGCACCTAAAAAAGTCCTTGAAAAATTTAATAAATATGATAAAAATAAATCTATTGCAAGCTGGAGTTTTAAATGGCTTTATAATCATAAAGAAATATCAGTGGTACTTAGTGGCATGAATGAAATCCAGCACATAAAAGAAAATATACAAGTAGCAAATAGTTCAAATATAAATTGTATGAATAATAAAGAATTAAAACTAATTGAGGATGTCAAGAAGATATATCACAAATTAACAAAAGTGCCTTGTACTTCATGCAAATACTGTATGCCATGTCCAGTAGGAGTAGATATACCAGCAGTATTTGCTGACTATAACAGCAAATACTTTTTTGGAGGTTTTCAAGTAAGACAGCAATACATTACTAGGGTACTTGGAGGAACAGGGTATGAAAAAAGCGGTGCAAATTTGTGTATCAATTGTGGCAAATGTAAAAATCATTGCCCACAAGGAATAGATGTTCCAGTTAAACTAAAAGAAGCACATAAAGATTTAGATAATGTAGTTTTAAGATATGGATTAAAACTTGCATATAAATATATTAAAAGAAAAGAAATTAAGAAATAGTTTATTAATCATTTTTAAAATGATATACTTAATATAAAGGAGTTATATGAAAAATTTAATACTAGTAATAAAAGGATTTTTTTTAGGAATTGCTAACATAATACCAGGAGTAAGTGGTGGTACACTTATGATATCCTTAGGTATATTTGAGGAGTTAATTGATGCGATAAGTCACTTCTTTTCAAAATTCAAGAAAAATTTAAAATTTTTAATACCTATAGTTATAGGAGCTGGATTATCTGTTGTACTTATGAGTAGAGTGGTAACTTACTCATTAGATAATTTCAGATTGCCTACTGTAATATTTTTTGTCGGTTTAATAATTGGTGGAATACCAATGCTTACAAAAACTATAAAAAAAGAAAAAATAAATTTAAGTGGTATATTAATATTTCTAGTTATGTTTGGTATTATTATGCTTATGACATTTTATGATGGTGGAGTAGGAGAAGTTAGTTTTTCTAACATGAACTTTTTATCTTATTTAATCTTATTTTTAGTTGGTATCATCGCAGCAACTTCAATGGTTATCCCAGGCCTTAGTGGATCATTTATTTTAATACTTTTAGGTTTTTATGAACCAATTATGGAAAGAATAAAAGAATTTACATCTTTTAACAATCTAACTGAAAACTTCATTATATTAGGGGTTTTTGGAGTAGGAGTAATCATAGGAATAGTGCTTGTAGCAAAACTTATTGAGTATTTACTAGAAAATCATGAAATAAAAACATATTATGGTATATTAGGTTTTGTGACGGCATCAATAATTTCTATCTTAGTAACAGCTCAAGCAGATGGATTAGTATTCACGTTTACACAAATACTAATAGCAATAATTCTATTTGGATTAGGGTTATTTATTTCTCATAAATTAGGTGATTAAAAAAAAGGATTGGTAAATCCTTTTTATTTGTCATAATCATCTAAAAAATGTTTGCTAGTACTATCATCATGATAACTAATTATTGTTGATAGATTAACATTTTCAACACTTTTAAATATATTATATTCAATATATTTATTATCTTCTCTTAATGTATTAATTAAGTTCTTTATTTCTTTTCTTTTAGAACTATTATCATTTTGAGACTTTTCACTAAACTTACAAGCGCAGTTTATAAATTCTAGTTCATTATATTTTAGCCATTTTATTATATCTCGTTCTTTAACTAAGTATAAAGGTCTAATAAGCTCTAAACCTTCAAAGTTATCACTATGTAGTTTAGGCATCATTGTTTTAAATTCAGCACCATATATAACACTTAATAATATTGTTTCGATTACATCATCAAAATGATGACCTAGTGCAATTTTATTGCACCCTAATGCTTTAGCTTCATTATACAAATATCCACGTCTCATACGTGCACACATATAACAAGGAGATTCACTATTAAGCTTATCAGCAATCTGAAATATTTCCGTATTAAATACATGCAAATCAATATTTAATGTCTTAGCATTTTCAAGTATATTGTTTAAATGTTTATCCAAATAACCAGGATTCATTAAAATGAACTCTAAATCAAATTTAAATTGACCATGTCTTTGAAGTTCCTGCATACATTTAGCAAGTACAAAAGAATCTTTGCCACCACTAATACAAACCGCAATTTTATCACCAGGTTTTATTAGTTGATATTCTTTAATCCCTTTAACGAATTTACTCCATATTTCTTTGCGAAATTTTTTAATAATACTTTTTTCTATTTCACGATATTTTTCCATAAAATCACCAAAGATATTATAACATATAAAAAAGTAATCTTAACAATTACTTAAAAAATCTTTAATAGAAAAAAATGCATCTTTAGAGTAATTTAAAGTGTAGTCATTTGCTTTGTCCTTATTAATATGTTTAATAGCAATTTTTGCATTTAAAGGAACCATAACATGACTTAAAGGATAAGTATTTTCCTCAGGTGTTAGTTCATAATCTAATTTTTTGTATGTAAAAGGGATAGTAGTAATTATATTTTTATATTCCCCTTTTTTATTTACAAAAGTAAATGCTCTAATAACGTTAATTGAATTACCATTATTGAGAAATTTATCATCAATAATATCTTGTATATATTTTTTAACATTTTCAATAATTTTTCCATTAAATTCCATAACATCATCTATTCCAATAATAATATCAAAATCATTTTTCTTTAAATTATTAAATAAATTAAATGCTTTTTCATATGCTCTGTTAACAACATCTCCAACTTCTTTTTTGTCGATAATATCTTCTTTTAAATCATTGAAATTAAATAATTCGTCCTCATTATTTAAAATAGAAGTTTTAAGTAAACGAGAAACTAATTTAAATTTATCTTTGTTTCTTGTAGCAATTAATATTTTCATATTACACCTCAGAAAAATTATAACATATTATTATTTTTTTGAATAGTTAATGCTAGTTCTAATTTTTCTTTAAGCATCTGTTCCAACATAGTTAAATTCATAATAGTTTTAGAAACGGAATTATTAACATCAATTAATTCTTTGGTACAAGTAGAATTATCAACTGCATTTTTAATTTTTTCGCTTTCACTAGTTATAATCTTTGCAATTCCTTGCTCAATTAATGCTATACTCCTTATGACTTCGCATAAACTTCCATCTAAAGTACACGGTATATCAGTGCAACATATATCAATTCTACATTCATCGTTCAAAACTATATGACAGCATTTCTCTTCATTATTAACAGCATTAGTTTTATCAAGTGTATAAAAATATGTATAGTCATCATTTTTATTAGCTATTACATGTAACCCAGTAGTAGTATTTAATATATGAGTTGGAATTATATTATCATCTATATGATGTTCATTAACTAAATTTCCGGAACTTGTAACTTTAGCTATAAAACTCGAACCATTTTTAGTGTAACTAGCAAACAAGTTGTTATCTTGAAAGTTTATAGCGTTTAAATTTGCAGATGAATTTGTATTGTTACTAATTGTATTACAACATCTTAATCCAGAACTAGTATTTGAAAAATTAGAGAAATTAACTTCATCTTTAATAAAATCTCCTTGATTATTTACAGAAAATAACTTATTACTATGTGCGATAAATAATTTAGAATAATTAGGATCATATGCTATATCTTCGATATTTTTATTATAATTTTGATTTGGTACATTTAAGTGTATTTTATCAACTTCATTTAAATTAGAATCTAAAACATATACATTTAAATTATCATCAGGTTTAGTAACGAAATATCCACCGTTATCACAAGATGTAAAAGCAGAGTAGTCGTTATATAGACTGCTGTTACAAATTTCTTTAAGTTCACAATCAGTAGTTGCATTACACATATCAGAAAATAATACTTTCTTTGGAGAGTACAGGTTATTCGCAAGAGCATTTATATTAGAATTTCTATCACTAAATGTACAATTGTTTTTTTCATTCATATATATCACTATATTAATATATGGTTAATATTTATATTTGTTATTAGTTTATAGCCCTGTCAAAAATATGAATAATACATAAAATACTTTGAAGGGAGTAAAAATGAACGAAACTAACTCAAGTGATAAAGAAAGATGTGATGCCGTAACTGAAATAATTTCATCTGTGGCAAAAGAACAAGATAGTATTGCTCAAATTCTTTTGGCTGAAGCAGAAAAAATTAAATATGTAACGACTCGTTGCACTGATCCATATCAAGTATTAGATGTTAATAAGTCAGTAGATAAACTAGTTAATACTCTTACCAAATTAGAGATTATACTTTCTAGTAAGCTAGAACTTTTTAATGATTGTTTATGCACCGTGTGTGATAGTAAAACAGGTGGATATTCTTTAGTATCAATGACTGTTGAAACAGAAAATGGTGGAAGAATAGAACGAGACGACGACTTAAAAACATTTAGATATTTTCCTGGAATAAAGGGTGCTACTATAAAGTTTATTCCAGAGCCAGATTGTTTGATTACATATCTAGAAGGAATGCCTAGTGGCTTAAAATACGATAATCATAAGCTTTTAATACCAGATGGTTTTTCATGGCCACAAACTTACAAAATTAAATTTATGGTAGGCGAAGGAGAAAATGCTTACGAAATAATTTTAATGAATATAATATAGATTCAAAGTTAAGAAAATAAGGGGGGATTATTTTGAATCAAAAAGATGCATACACACTTAATTATTCTGATGAAATTTCTTTAGCGGAATTACAAGAACAATATGTAGAACTAGAACTAGAACAAGCACCCGAGATTAATACCAGTACAATAACAGGTAAAGTTGAAGACCAGACAGGAACAGATGTAGAAAATGCCACTGTTAAATTATTCGACACTGAATTTAATCCAATTAAACATACAATGACTAATGAAAATGGTAACTATACATTTCAAAATGTACCTAGAGGAGACTACATTATATATGCAGTTAAAGATGGTTATTCATTATCTACTAAAAGAAGCATTACATATACAGGAAATGATTTAGTATTAAATGACTTAATAATAACTGAAGATACTACATATACAAAAGGTAATATATATGGTTATGTTTATGATGATAATGGACATAATTTTGATGGTGCAGTAGTAAGACTTGTCAATGGAGCAGGAACGATAGTGTCTGAAACTATAAGTGCAACAGATGGAGAATATATATTTCCAAAAGTGGATGCGGGTACGTATACTTTAACTGCTTTAGCCGATGATTATACATTATATACACCAGTTACAGTTGAAGTTACAGATGGTGCGAATTCTGAAGAAAATATCCATTTAAATAAACTAGCAGCAGCTAAAGAAGGTACAATAAATGGTATTGTTTATAACACTAATAGAATTCCTATACCTAATTGTACAGTAGGTTTATATGAGTCAATTGGTGAAGGAGAAAATAAATCTCTTAAACTTAGAAAAACTTGCAAAACCAACACTGAAGGAAGATATTTCTTTGGTGTAGTACCTGAAGGTAAATGGGTTGTTAAGGCAAAACTTACTGAACTAAGGGCCTAGTATTCAAATACCTTAAAGGTATTTTTTTTATGAAAAAAGTTACTATTTAATTAGCAACTTTTCAAAACACTCTTTATTATTTATAAGTCTTTCTTCATTAGGAGATATTTTAATGGCTTTATCAACATACAAAGCTGCTTTAATATAATCCCCTTTATAATAATATATCATAGATAATAAATCATAAGCAGTATGATCGAAAGTAAATGGTTCATTGATATATGATTTTTGATTTACTTCTATTTTTAGTGCCTCATAAACTAATTTTTCGCATTCATCATATTCCTTTAATTTATATAAAAGTAATGCTTTTTCCATTAGTGGATCTCTTAAATGTGGTGCTTCCAGTATTGCTTTATCAAGCCACATTTTTGCTTCATCAAAGCGATTTAAACTTTGATAACTTCTTGCTATAAATCTCATTGATGCACATCTTTCATCTTTCCAAGTACTATTTGGTAAATTCAGATGTTTAATTAAAGTATCAATTGCTTCATTATATTTTTGATAAAACATATACTCTCTACCTAAGTAATGCATATTTCTATCATTATCTGGATTCTCTTTTACTGATAACTCTAAAAGTGGTAAATAACTACTTCTTGATTTTGTATCATCAGGATAATGATTAACCACAATATTATCAGTTAAAACATAGTTTTCGTTAATCTTGCAACTAAGTATTTCATGTACAGGATGTATCCATTTGAAATTATGTCTTGAATGAATTTTTTCTTGATAAAAAGAAATTATAGGTTTTTCATCAATTAACTTCCAATTAAATATATATTTGCATCTAGTAGTATCTTTTTTCCATATTTTTAAAAGTTCTTCTTTCCATCCAGATTTAATTACTTCATCAAAATCAGTGCATACACATATATCTATATCACCACTTACTAATTTCAGTGATTCATTTCTTGCTTCATCAAATCTCCATGGACTAATTTCTTTTATACTAACTTTTACACCATGACTTATTAACTTTTCAACAGTACCATCAGTTGAACCAGTGTCCAAAACATATATTTCATCAGCTTCTTTCATTGATTCATACCATCTATCTACAAATTGTTCTTCGTTTTTACTTATAGCATAAACAGCAACCTTCATTAATTAATCCTTGTTATTGATATTCCAGCAGCAAAACCATTGGTAGCTACAGTTGTAATTGTATCTCCAGTACCATTTCTTAGTTCAAATTCTTGTGCAGCAGCAAAAGTAGCAATTAATGTTCCCGATAATTCTGCACCTTCTGAATTAGATAATGTAACAGCAGAATTCGTACTTTGTAAAAATGTTCCATTAGTTACATCATAAACACCTAAAGAAATTAATGTAGCTCCAGCAGAGGTGCTAAGTACAGATGCATCCCAATTAATTAAATATTGTCCAGCATCAACTATAGTAAATACACCAGTAGTAGAATCTAGAATAATATTATTTATATTTGGAGTAGTATCAAATACAATTGGACTTGATGATGTTACATCTTCACCAGCTGTAGTGGTTGCATATGCATAGGTATTAAATCCTGCAGTTCCAGTTGGTCCAGTAGGTCCAGT
>CAYJBC010000043.1:0-8395 GCA_964368535.1 uncultured Muribaculaceae bacterium | reverse complement strand
CGGGAGACTATCAAGTGTTCACAGCATTAACATCAGGAACATATAAATTTGAAACCTGGGGAGCAAGTGGTTTGAAAAATGGTGAAACAGGCTCTGGATCCTATAATGCTGGAGAAATATATTTGGAAAAAGGTGAAATGTTTTATATTTATGTGGGAACGACTAATAATGAATTTAATGGCGGAGGACCAGGCGGATATGAAATAGACGGAACTTTAGCATACACCAATTATGCTAGATATGGAAATGGAGCAACAGATATTAGGCTTATTTCAGGAGAATGGGATAATACAATTGGCTTAAATTCTAGGATTATGGTTGCTGGGGCAGCCGGTATAGTTAATTCTACATATTATCCTGGTTATACTGATTCAATTACTGTTTTAACTAAAGGTGATTATGGTTATGCTGGCGGACTTATAGGTTATGCAGGGCTTTACAATGATAATATTAATAGTGCTCATGAAAGTTACACAATGTTTCCAGGAGAACCAGGAACTCAAACATCTGGAGGTATTGGAGGAATAAATCAATATAATAATTTAAGAGGAATATCAGGGAGTTTTGGTATTGGAGGCTCAGGAGGAGAATCTCCGGCATACGGAACTACAGCTAATAGACATAGTGGTCATGGCGGTTCTGGTGGATATTATGGATCTGGTGGTTCTGGGGGTAATACTTCTGGATGGTGGTATCCAATTGGTACTGCAGGAGCTTCATCGTTTATCTCAGGTCATACAGGAGCAGTAGCTATAAAAAGCGAAACTGATCAAAGTCCAAGGGGAATTGATTTTGATATAAGATATATAGAGGCTGGCAGTAATGCTAGTACTTCAAATTCAGGTAATTTTTATGTTGAGTTACAAGCATATGACATAAATGGTAATAATGTTGCACTTAACAAAGCAATAACAACAACTGGTACAGAAAATAGTAGTTACCCACTATCACATGTTACAGATGGAAGTACAGTTACAACGCCTTATACATCAATTGGTGGAGGGGATGTATCAATAACTGTAGATTTAGGAGCCTCTTATAAATTATCATCAATTAAATTATGGAGATATTTTGGAGATGGAAGAACTTTTTATAAAACTTATGTAAAAGTATATAATGAAGATAAAACAAAGTGGGCATATATACATAACTACGAATTAGATGGAACATATGCGGAAACTAGTGCTGGAAAAGAAATGTTTATTAGCTGTACAACTGGAACAACAGATAAGTTGTGTTCACATCACTACTCAGGATATATATTTGATAATACTGTAATGATAGATGGCGCAGGATATAACTGGACAAACGTTAAAGGCAGTCAAGTGGCAATGCCAAACCCAGCAGGCGGGGATTACGCATTAGGTGAAGGTCACGCAGGTACTGGATATGCTAAAATAACATATTTAAATGAATAAGACTTTAAAAATATAACATTATGTGTTATATTTTTATTGACAGGAAGTGTTTTATGATTATAAATGTGCAGCAGTTAAATGTTGAAAAAGAAATAAATATAAATGAAAATTTAAGTTATGAAGAAAGTAAAATAAATAGTATGAGTATAAAAAAAATAAATAACTTAACATTTAATGGGAAACTTTTTTATAATTCATTGGATGAGATAATACTTGAAGGTAGACTATTTGGTGAATTAATTTTGCCAGATGCAGTAGATTTAAGTGATTATTTGTATAAAATAGATACAAATATTGAAGAAATTATAGAAAGTGAACAAAATACACTTGATATTTATGAGATTTTGTGGGAAAATATTGTACTGGAAGTACCTATTCGTGTTTCTAATAAAAAATTAGAAAATAAAGAAGGGGACGGATGGAAAATATTAACTGAAGAAAGTAAAGAAAAGGAAATAGATCCTAGACTACAAAAACTTCAAGAACTATTTAAAGGTGGTGAATAAAATGGCAGTTCCATTTAGAAGAACAAGTAAAACAAAAAAAGCAATGCGTAGAACTCATTTGAAAAAAGAAGTTGGAGCACTTACTACATGTCCAAAATGTGGTGCTACTTTAAGACCTCATAGAGCGTGCATGAAATGTGGTTTTTACAAAGGTAAAGAAGTAATTAAACAAACAGAAACTGAAACTACTGAAAAATAATTTGTCAAGTAGTGTAAAGTTACTAGTTATATAGGAAAAAGTAGATATTTATATTTACTTTTTTTATTTTTTATTATATTATAAATATAGACAGTGGGATGCTGTGGGGGAAAGTGGGGATAACATGTTGATCGGACAATTTCAACATAATCTAGACGAAAAAAATAGATTAGTTATACCTACAAAGTATCGTGAAGCTCTTGGAAAAGAATTCATAGTGACTAGAGGAATCGAAAACTGTTTATATGTCTATCCAACTAATGAGTGGAATAAAGTAGTTGCTAAACTAAATAGTTTACCATTTACTAAAAAAGATGCGAGAACCTTTGTTAGATCATTGTTCTCAGGTGCAACAGATGCATCACTAGATAAATCGGGAAGAATAGTAATTAGTGAATCACAAGCTAGTTATGCATTTTTAAAAAAAGAATGTATGATTATTGGAGTTAATGATAGATTAGAAATATGGGCTTTAGATGAGTTCAATAACTATATTAATAATAACTCAGAAACATTAAGTGATATAGCGGAACATTTATTTGAGGTGAATGATGCATTATAGTGTACTTAAAAATGAAGTGATTGATAATCTTAATATAAAACCTGATGGTATATACGTAGATTGTACAATTGGTTATGCTGGTCATAGCAGTGAAATATTACAAATGATTCCTAAGGGAATGTTATATGGATTTGACCAAGATGATATTGCTATTAAATATAGTACTGATAAGTTATCAAAGATAGGAAATAATTTTGAAATAATTAAGTCTAATTTTGATCAATTGAAGAGTGCTCTAGAAGATAGAGAAGTTCAAGGTGTTGATGGAATATTATTTGATTTAGGTTTTTCATCTCCACAAATAGATGATGAGTCTAGAGGCTTTTCATTTATGAATGCTGGTCCACTTGATATGAGAATGGATCAAAGTAATAGTGTATCTGCAAAAGAAATTATAAATAGTTACAGTTATGATGAATTATCTGAAATATTCTTTAAATACGGCGAAGAAAAAATGTCTAGGAATATTGCTAAAAAGATAATTGAAAATAAAGATAATTTAAATACAACATTAGAATTAGTGGAGTGTATAAAATCTGCTGTAGGTGCAAATTATTTTTATAAAAATCATCCAGAAAGAAAAATATTTCAAGCAATAAGGATTGAAGTTAATAAAGAATTAGATGTAATAAAAAATGTATTACCTGACGCAATTAAATTGCTCAATAAAGGT
The DNA here is from genome assembly GCA_964368535.1 of uncultured Muribaculaceae bacterium. Taxonomy (GTDB): domain Bacteria; phylum Bacillota_I; class Bacilli_A; order RF39; family UBA660; genus CAKOSP01. The sequence continues at coordinate 5,037 of CAYJBC010000043.1, read as the reverse complement.
GGAAGAATATGTGTTATATCATTTCATTCTTTAGAAGATAAAATTGTTAAAACTATATTTAAAAAATATAGTGATATAGATGAAATGGTTAGAGGATTACCAATCGTGCCAGATGAGTATAAACCACTTATTAAACTGGTAAATAAAAATCCTCTTCTACCTACCCAAAAAGAGATAGATGAAAACTCAAGAAGCAAAAGTGCTAAACTTAGGGTTGTCGAAAGGATATAAATGAAAAAGAGTGCTAAACCAAAAATCAAACTGTTAAAAGGAGAAAAATTAATGTACATTGTATTACTATTTTTAATAGTATTAATACCCGTAGTTAATGTTTTTAATACTGCTTTGTTATCTGAAACTAATATAAAATTAGAAGAATTAGAAACTAAGATAAGCACTCAAACTAAAGCAAATGAAAGTTTAAGTATGCAAATAAATGAACTTGCTAGTTTGCAAAATATCCAAAATATCGCAGAAACATATGGTTTATCATATGTAAACGGTAATATAAAAGTTCTAGAAGGTGAATAATAAATGAAAAAAAGAGTAATTGTTAAAAATTATAAATTTATATATTTTGTAGTTATTCTTTTTTTATGTGTAGCAATAGTTAGATTATCATTTGTTGCTTTAAGCACTGAAGTAGATGGTGTTAATATTGAAGCATTTGCCAGTTCTAGAAATACAGTGGATGAAATTCTTTATGCAGATAGAGGCCAAATATTTGATGTTACTGGTGAAAGTTTAGCACAAACAGTTAATAGTTATACATTAATTGCCTATTTAGAAGAAACAAGAACAGAATCAGAAGATGAAATAAGACACGTTTTAGATAAAGCTATGACTGCATCAAAACTTGCGCCAATCCTTCAAATAGAAGAATCTGTTATATTAGAGGCTCTTAATAAAGATAAATATCAAGTGGAACTTCAAAGAAACATTACAGAGCTTACTAAAAGTCAGATTGAAGAGCTGAATTTACCAGGTATTGGTTTTTCTAATTCGCTAACAAGATATTATCAATCAGGTACATTTGCATCCTACTTAGTTGGATACGCTAAAAGTAATGATGAAGGAAAAATGATTGGAGAACTTGGAGTTGAAAGTTATTATAATGATATATTAACTGGAACAGATGGTTCAAGTATATATCAAGTAGATGCATATGGATATAAAATACCAAATGTACCTGAAACAACAACTGATGCAGTTAGTGGATCTGATATATATTTAACAATAGATAGTAATATTCAGTTAATTGCGGAAAATGCTATAAATAAAATTAATAAAGAACATACTAATCAGTGGGCTATTATTACAGTTATGGATGCAAATACTGGAGCAATAGTAGCAAGTGCAACTAATCCAACGTTCAATCCTAATGACTTAAATAGTATAACTAACTTTTTAAATCCATTAATTAGTTTTCAATATGAACCAGGATCGACTATGAAAACATTTTCATTTGCAGCAGCTATAGAAGAAGGTATATATGATGGTCAAAGTACATTTACTTCAGGTAAGGTAGAGGTGGCAGATGTTACAATTAGTGATTTCAACAAAGTAGGTTGGGGAGATATTACATATGATACAGGATATGCATATTCATCTAATGTAGGTACTACATTACTTGCTTTAGAACTTGGTTCAGCAACACTTATGGATTATTATGAAAAATTAGGTTTTGGAGATAAAACAGGAATAGAACTTGCAGGTGAAACTTATGGTAAAGTTGATTTTTATTATCAAAGTGAACTTGCCAACGCATCTTTTGGACAAGGTCTTAGTGTAACTCCAATTCAAGTACTACAGGCATATTCTACAATAACAAATGATGGTTCAGTACTTCAGCCATATATAATAGATAAAATAGTAGATGCCAGCGGAGAAGTGACATACAAGGCAGAGCGTGAAGAAGTAGCTAAAGTTTATAGTAAAACAACAACTGATTACATGCAAAATTTAATGTATGATGCTGTATATAATGGTGTTAGTACATTATGGAAACCTGAAAATGTAACAGTTATTGGAAAAACAGGAACAGCTCAAATAGCTGATCCAGCTGGTGGATATTTGACTGGTGATAGTAATGTTATAAGATCATTTGCAACTATCTTCCCTAAAGATGAACCGGAATATATACTTTATATGGCAGTAGATAGATATACTGGACCTACTAGTCAATTATCTGATATAACTACAACTGCCATTGAAGAAATAGCAAGTTATGCAAAAATAACTGACAGTGAAATAAATCATGTTATAAATGAAAAAATAAATTTAAATAATTATATAAGTAGTAAGACAAGCGAAACAATAACTAATTTAGAAGCAGTTGGTTTAAAACCTATTGTTATTGGTGATGGAGCATATGTAACAAATCAATACCCGCTTAAAAACAGCATGATGTTCGTTGAAGATAAAGTGTATATAAAAACAAATTACACTACACTTACTATGCCAGATATAACAGATTATAGTGTTAATGATGTTAAAACACTCGCTAATATGATGAATTTAAAATATGAAATAGAAGGGTATGGATATGTAAATTATCAAAGTATACCACCAGGAACTGTAATAACTCCTGAAAGCGTACTTAAAGTTACATTAGAGTAGTATGAAAAATAAAAAAGAAAAAATATATATTATTAGTATATGTATAATAGGATTTATAGCGTTATTATTTAAGGATAATATAATAGCTATAGATAAAATAGTATATAATTACATATCAAATAATTTAATGGACGAATTTATGATAAGTTTAATGAAGTTTATAACGTTCTTTGGATCTCTTGAATTTTTTATAGTTGCATCTTTATTAATGATATTCTTGATTAAAAATAAATATAATAAATATATTATATCAAGTGTTATAGGTTCAGGCATAATTGTTCAAATAATAAAATTTGTTGTCGGGAGGGCTAGACCAGTAGTTTCAGTAGTGCCTCAATCAGGATATTCTTTTCCATCAGGACACTCTGTTATGGCAGTAGTATTTTTTGGTCTAATTATTTATTATATAAATAAAGAAAAATGTTCAAAAATGACAAAATTAATATTTTCAATAATTTTGAGTTTATTAATTTTGCTTATTATATTTTCAAGACTTTACTTATCTGTTCATTACTTAAGTGACGTAATTGCTGGGTTTATAATTGGTTTGCTTTACATAATGATTTTTATGTATTTAATGAAAAAAGAACAAATTACAAAAAAATGATTTGTTTTTTTTGTGCATTATGATAATATTATTATAGAGGTGTAGGATGAAAAATAATAAGGGATTTAAAACAGGAAAATGGAATGAATATATAGACGTTGAAGAATTTATAAAGTTAAATTATGAAGAATATACTGGAGATAAAAAGTTTTTAGAAAAGACAACTGTAAGAACAGATAAAGTATTAAAAAAATATGAAACATTAATCGCAGAGGAACTTGAAAAAGGTATTTTAGGTGTTGAAACAGAAAACGTTTCAGGTATTGATTCATTTAATGCGGGATATATTGATAAAGATAATGAAGTAATAGTAGGACTACAAACTGATAAACCACTTGAAAGAATATATCAGCCATTTGGTGGTATAAGAACCGCTAAACAAGCTGCCGCAGCATATGGGTATAAATTTAATGAAGAAAAAGAAGAGTTACTTGAAAAAAATATTAAGACACATAATGATGGTGTTTTTTCAGCTTATGACTCAGATATAAGAAAAGCAAGAAAAGCCGGTCTTTTAACTGGTCTTCCTGATGCATATGGAAGAGGAAGAATTATTGGCGATTACAGAAGAGTAGCGCTTTATGGTGTTGATAGACTTATTGAAGAAAAAGCAAATGATTGGGAAAATTTAACTGGCGATGTTATGACTGAAGAATTAATTCGTCACAGAGAAGAAATTTTTGAGCAACATAAAGCTTTAAATGAACTTAAAAACATGGCACTTAAATATGATATAGATATATCGCAGCCTGCGGTTAATGCTAAAGATGCAGTTCAATTTTTATACTTTGGATATTTAGGAGCAATAAAGCAAAATAATGGTGCGGCTATGAGTTTAGGTAGAATTGATGCATTTTTAGATATATATATTCAAAGAGATTTAGAAAATGAATTAATTACTGAGAAAGAAGCACAAGAACTTATTGATCAATTAGTAATAAAGTTAAGAATGGTAAGACATTTACGTACACCTGATTACGATGAATTATTTACTGGAGATCCTACTTGGGTAACATGCTCTATAGGAGGTATGCTTGATGATAATAAATCATTAGTTACAAAAACATCTTTTCGTATGCTTCATACACTTATTAATTTAAAACCAGCACCAGAACCAAATATGACAATTTTATGGAGTAAAAATTTACCTGAAAAATTTAAGAAGTATACATCAGAAATATCTATAATTACAGATTCAATTCAATATGAAAATGATGATATTATGAGACCTGTGTATGGAAGTGACTATGCTATAGCGTGCTGTGTATCCGCGATGAGACTTGGTAAAGATATGCAATTTTTTGGAGCTAGATGCAATTTAGCAAAAGCCCTTTTATATGCTATAAATGGAGGAATTGATGAGGTTAGTGGACTTAAAGTAATAGAAAATTTAGATAAAATAAAAGACGAAGTATTATCATTTGATAAAGTAAAATCAGCATATGAAATAGTATTAAGTAAAATGTGCACAACATATGCTAAAGCAATGAATATAATTCATTATATGCATGATAAATATGCATATGAGAGTATTCAAATGGCTCTTCATAACTCTAATGTCCATCGTTATATGGCATATGGTGTTGCAGGTCTATCAGTAGTTGCAGATTCATTATCAGCAATAAAATACGCTAAAGTTAAACCAATTAGAAATGAAGAAGGTATCGCAGTAGATTTTGAAATTGAAGGAGATTTTCCTAAATATGGAAATGACTTAGATGAAGTTGATGATATAGCTATAGACATTTTAGAAACAGTATCAAAAGAATTAAAAAAACATGCATGTTATAAAAATGCTGAACCAACACTAT
>CAYJBC010000042.1:3583-8517 GCA_964368535.1 uncultured Muribaculaceae bacterium | reverse complement strand
CCTTTCATAATTATCCTTCATGAATTTTTTCAATTATTTTTTCAATATTATTTCCATATTCAATAGATTTATCATAAGAAAATCTTAAATTTGGAATATGTCTTACTTCTAAATAATGAGCAAGTTTACCTCTTAAAAAATGAGATGCTTCATTAAGCTCTTTTTCTAAATCTTCATGAGTCATATCTAAAAGTGAAGTAAAAAATATATTTGCATAACTTAAATCATTAGTTACAGTGCAGCCAGTAATAGTTATACTTCTCATTATTTCATCTCTAGTTTCAGTTAATAAAATATTACTTAGATATCTAGTGATATCTGATGCAAGTCTTTTTATTTTATGACTAGCCATTATTTTTTCACCTCAACCATTTCAAAACATGTAATTACATCACGTTCTTTGATGTCATCATATTTATCAAGTGTTATACCACATTCAAAACCTTTTTTAACTTCTTTAGCGTTATCTTTTTCTCTTTGAATACTTGCAATTTTAGTTTCAGCAATAATTATTCCATCTCTTATAACTCTAGCTTGAGTACCACTTTTAATAATACCATCTGTTACATAACTTCCTGCGATATTACCAACTTTACTAAATTTAAATATTTTTCTGATTTCAGCAGAACCAAGTTCTTTTTCTTCAAATTCAGGTTCAAGCATACCAGTCATTGCAGATTCCATATCTTCAACTAATTTATAAATAATAGTATAAAGTCTAATATCTACATTATGATCTTTAGCTAAGTCTTTAACACCGACATTAGTCGCTACATTAAATCCTAAAATAATTGCTCCTGAAGCACTTGCAAGAACTACATCATTTTCAGTAATCGCACCTATTCCAGAACGCACTACTTTAACAACTACTCCATCAACATCTATTTTTTCAAGAGATCCTTTAACAGCTTCTTCAGAACCTCTAACATCTGCCTTTAAAACAACATTAACTTCTTTTTGACCACTGTTAATATTAGCAAATAAATCATCAAGAGTTACTGCCTTTTTATTTTGAGTAGCTAACTTAGCTTGATCACTTCTCATTGATGCTATTTTTTTAGCTTCAACTTCAGTTTCAAATGCCATAAATTTATCACCAGCAGATGGATTATCTGTTAAACCAGTAATTTCAACTGGACTACTTGGACCAGCTTCAAGCACTGCTTCCCCTAAATCATTTTTCATAGATCTAATTTTAGCATAAGATGTACCAACAACTATTGGGTCTCCTATTCTAAGAGTACCATTTTGAATTAAAAACGATCCTACTCCACCAACATTTTTATCATGTCTTGATTCTATAACTGCACCTATAGCGTATCTATTAGGATTTGCTTTATAATCGTTTACTTCAGCAATTGTTATAATTGTTTCAAGTAAATAATCAATACCTTCACCTGTGATACAAGAAATATTTATAAAAGGATATTCCCCGCCCCAAGTTTCTGGTGTGATATTTATTTCAGCAAGTTCAGTCATAACTCTATCTACATTTGCAGTTGGTTTATCTATTTTATTTACCGCTACTATTAAAGGAACTTTAGCATTAAGCGCATGTTCTATTGCTTCTTTAGTTTGAGGCATTACACCATCATCTGCTGCTACTATAATTATAACTATATCAGTTACACTAGTACCTCTAGCTCTCATACCAGTAAATGCCGCATGTCCTGGAGTATCTATAAATGTAATTTTTTCTCCATTGTGATCTATTTGGTATGCTCCAATTGCTTGAGTTATACCACCAGCTTCACCACTTACAACATTACTTTTTCTAATATAGTCAAGTAAACTTGTTTTACCATGATCTACATGTCCCATAATTGTAACAATAGGTGCTCTTTTAACCAAATCTTCCTCTTTATCAAATATTTCATATTCTTCAAAATTAGATACATCTTGAGTTTCTTCAGTCTTAAGTTTCTTTTTGTATTCAGAAGCAAGCATATCAGCCACTTCAAAATCTATCGCATCATTAATACCAATCATTAAACCAAGAGTTATTAATTTTTTAATAAGCTCAGCTGGATTAATAACCATACTTTCCGCAAATTCATATAAAGTCATACCCTCTTTAAATACTACTACACTTTCATCAGCGGCATTTTTTTGAAGTTTACTTTTATTTTTATACATTTCCTTTTTAAGATTTTTAAACTCTTCTTTTATTTCAGCTTTTTTCTTAAGTTTTTGTTTAGTATCAGTATTTTTAATAGTTTTATTAATATTATTTTTTATAATAATTTCATCTACTTTTTCTTCAATTTCTTCATCTTCATCATATGTAATTTCATTTTCAGTAGATATTAAATTAATCGAACTATCAAGCATTATGATATCATCTTCAGTTAGTGTATCATCTGCACTACCTACTTTGATATCTAGTAAACTACATTCCTTAAGTATTTCTGCTACGGATAAATTTGCTTCTTCTGCATAACTTTTTACTGTCATTATTTATTCCTCCTCTTTCTTATTTTATATTTTCTTCTCCAAACTTTATTAGTTCATCATATACATCATCACTTATATTAGTTTCAAAAACTCTGTCAAATACTTTCTTAGCCTTAGCTTTTTTTAGTACTTCAATATCTTTTTTAACATAAACACCACGTCCATTAACTTTTCCAGTTAAATCTACTTTATATTCTTCTTCAGGTGTTCTTACTACTCTTATAAGTTCTATTTTAGGTAATTTCTCACGCGTTACAGCGCAAGTTCTCATAGGTATTTTTCTTTCTTTCATAAAAACCTCTATCTATTACCAGCTGTTTGTATTTCTTCCATTGTTTTAATAGATAATTTATATCTAGTAAGTCTACTAGCAAGTTTAATGTTACTTCCTTTTTTACCTATTGCTAAACTTAAATTATCTTCATTCACAATAACTAAAGCTTCTTTTTTCTCTTCATCTATTATATTAACTATTACATCTTTCGCAGGACTCATAGCATTTTTAATATATTCTTCATTATCTTCAGAGAATAATACTAAATCTACTCTTTCTGTTCCTAGTTCTTTAAGTACACTAGCTATTCTAGATCCTCTTTCACCAATACATGCACCTATCGCATCTATTTTACTGTTTACTGAGTACACAGCTACTTTACTTCTTACTCCAGGTTCTCTAACTACTGCCGATAATATTACATCACCACTAACCATTTCTGGTATAGCACTTTCAAATAATCTTCTTACGAATCCATAATGTTTTCTAGATAATAGTATAACTGGTCCCTTGTTATTTTGGTCTATCTTAGTAACATATACTTTAATATTTGAACCCATTTCAATAGTTTCACCAGGTATAATTTCTTCTTTTGGTAGTATTCCTCTACTTTTACCTAAATCAATATAGTAATTTCTTTGATCTTCTAAAGCTACCATACCCATCATAAGTTCATTTTCTTTACCAGCAAATTCATTTATAATAATTTCTTTTTCAGCTTCTCTTATTTTTTGAACTACTACTTGTTTAGCAGTACCTGCTGCTACTCTACCAAAATCTTTTGGAGTAACTTCTATTTCTATTTCAGAACCTATTACTACATCTTCTTTTATCTTTTTAGCGTCTTCTAAAAGTATTTGAGCATCTCTATTAATTTCAGGTTCTATTTCTTTTTCAACAATATTACCTTCTTCATCTTCTACTTCTTCATAAGTTGGTTCAATATACTCTTCTACTACTATCATGTAAGTAAATACTTTAATAGTACCATTATCTCTATTTATATATACTCTTACATTAGTTTTTGAATCAAAGTTCTTTCTATATGCTGTTTGAAGTGCAAGTTCTAAACTATCATATATATAATCTGCATCAATTCCTTTTTCAAGTACTAAAGCATCTATTGCTTTAATTAATTCTTTACTATTCATATTATCCTCTTTCTTTACTAATTACATCTAATATATAATTTTCACCAGGAAAATCCATATCATCTACTACTTTATTAACTATATGACTAGCTTTAACAATAGTATCCATATCAATTCCACCTACTTTATCTAAAACAACTGTAAGAAATTTATTTCTATCTTTTTCATAAAATGATATTTCATCTACAATTATTTCAATATCCTTAAGTGGACTTTCAAGTAATCTTTCTAATTCTTTTATTGCTTTTTCCATAAAACCTCCCATTTTATAAACAAAAGCAGGAACCTTTTGGTGCCCGCCTTTCTTTTTTAGCTAACATGATTATATCATAAATACATTATAATTCCAAGCCTTTATTACTTCTTACCTAAATAAATACTATTTAATAACCCCATTAACCGTATACTTAGTTTCATTAATCACTATAAATGCGTTTTTATCTATATTTTTTACAAGCTTAATTAAATAGTTTAAACTTCTTTTATTAATTTGTATAAATAACATATCTTTTTTATCTTTATTTTTCTCTTTTTTTAAATTAAGTACACTAACTCCAAAACCATCTTTTCTTAAAGTATCAATTAATTTATCATTATCCATTTTAGTTATTATAAATATAGATATTACTCCATTAATAAATTTATTAGTTATAAATGTACCTATGTAAGTTCCAGCTGCAAAACCTCCAGCGTAACTTATTGGTATCCATATACTATCACTTACACTATCAAGAGCTTCTTTTGCTATAAAAAACCATATTAAAACTTCAAAGAATGCAAGCACTGCAGTTATTTCCCTTTTACCTCTAACCATAAGTATAGTTCTTACTGTTCCTATACTTACATCTATAATTCTTGCAAAAAATATTTGTATACAAATTAAAAACATTAATGCACCTACTTACTTATAGTATTACCATTAATGTTTTTTATATTACTTATAAATTAACTATCCTTTTTACTTCATCTATATTTATATTAGTATACTTAGCTATATCTTCAATACTTAATTTATTTTCATACATTGTTTTTATATTTTTTTCAATTCCTTCTTT
>CAYJBC010000042.1:0-3483 GCA_964368535.1 uncultured Muribaculaceae bacterium | reverse complement strand
GCATGTCCTTCAGAAAGACCTTCGGCATGTCCTTCTTCAGCAGCTTTTTTCTTTGCCATATTTATTTCATATAATCTGTCTAATTCATCTTTTTCTTTTGTAAATAGATAATCTCTGTAAGCCTGTGATGATGTTATATCTTTTACTTCTTCATGTACTTCTTTTGCTATTTCATCTTTTTCAGTCATTCTCATCCTGCCTTTTTCATCTATTAAAGCCATATACCTTAAAAAACTCATCATCTTTTTACTAAACATTTGATTTTCTTTTAATAGTTTTAAATTTATTATATGATTTTCAAGTGGATATAAAGCTTCTTTCATCCTAATGATATCACACATAGTTAACTTTGTATACATATAATTCATACTTTTTATAGTATAATTTACAAAAAATATTCAACATACTTTCTTGATACTATCATATGTATTTCCTTTTTCTAGCTGTTCATTCATTAACTTTCCGTTATAATATGCTGCTCTTTTTAAAATATCTTCATTATTTGCATTTTGCATTTCTACAAATACTGTTTCCCCACCCTCTAGTTTTACTTTAACATCTAGTACTGATCCTTTATCTTGATAGTTATCTCCCATAACTTCATTATTTGAAAATGTAATGTCTTCTTCTTTTACATTTAGTTTTAGTACTTCGTTTATTACAAGCGCTAAATAATCTTTTCTTTTATGAAAAAACATTTTAAAAACTGCATCTGTTGTTAATGAATCTTCATTATATTTTATGTTGACCTCCTTTCTTAAGGACTATATCTTAAACAGTTTAATTTTTATTTCAATAACTTCGACAAAACATGTCAAAATAAAACGCCTTAAGGCGCTTTATATCAAAAACAATATTACAGAAACAATTACTAAAACAATAAATATAAAAATATACGCATATATATAACTTTTATCTTTACTTCTAAAATCAATATCTTTCTTTACTCCAAAATGATCAGATAAATATTCTTTTTTCATATTATTATTTTTATTCTCTTTAATAAATTCAATTTGCTCTTTACTAAGAACTACTCCGCAGTGAGGACACACCGCTCCGTTTAATGGAAGAGTACCACCACATCTATTACATATCATATATAACCTTTCAAAAATTTAAGTCGGTAACAAATTAATTTCATTTATTTGTGCCGACTTTACTTGACACTTTACTACCCTACGATAAACGGATCACTTTCAGTGCCCGTTCCATCCAAATGCAGTACAGAAGATTGAAGATACAAGACTGGACGGGAGGCAAACCCATTAAACGCGTTGCTGCTACCAATGTTGCCGAGATGGTAAACGCTCCACACACTATCCGAATTGCTCGAGTCAGGCACAATTGTCCATTCATATTGATTTGACAAAAGCCAGTTTACTCCTCCGCATGCAGATGTGTTATAACTTCTTAAATTGGTACTATAACAACTACTTGGTGCCGCATATCCATAATCACTTGCATACATCAACCCTATTGGCGCACTATGTGTCAAATTTGTTCCATCAGATGTAGTACTTCCTCTTTCTGCTGTATATGCCGCTGATGCTGTTATCCAACTTGATAAAATACCTCCTAAGTACCATGTTACATTTTGCACTAAACTTCTATCACTTGCATCTAGTCCCTTTTCTGTAAAATCACAGTTTCCTGGTATAGTTGTACTATAGAACCTACATCCTGCGTAACTTGTCCCATCTGTTCCATTATAAAAATATGTATTATATAAAGTATTAAGCGTTGCTCCTCCTCCAGAGTCCGACCAACTATTATCATATGCTGTATCAAATGCATAAGTAAATGCATCCTCCTTTATTATTTTCACTAAGTTTTGTCCAGTTACTCCATGTGATGCCTGGTTAAACACTCCTATTACTCTCCACATTTCATCATTAAACCATATATAATTATCTGGATTGAGTCCCGTATATCTATACTCCGCATTATTTGTATATTCTATTTCTGCATTTCCCGATGTATCTAGTCCTATTATATGACTTGCTATGGTATTTTTTGAATTATCTGTAGTAAATGTAATATCACAGTTTGTATTACCAGATATGCTACTGAATTTAACTCCATTAATTTTGTTATCCCAAACTGCAGTTGCATTATCACAAGTAATTGTTACACTATAACCAGCACTATCAGGAAACGATTCCGCAGACTCTCCATCTACAACAATTGCATAATTAATTATAGGTTCTTCTTCTACTTCAGTATTACTATAATAAAAAACAAAAGAACCAATAATTAATAATGTTAATATACTTAATACAATAACTTTTTTCATAACATTTTCCTTTCGAAAACTTTCCTTAACATAAGTGTAAATAAATAATTATAATATTTATTATTATCATTTACCTTTAAATCAATTATATCAAAGTTATCGAATAATATAAAGTTAATTTCTTTACTTTTAATTTTTTTTGCATTTTTTATATTTAAAAACAACAAAATCATTTGATCATTACCAAATGATTTTAACTTTTTGTTACTATAAAATATAACTAAACAATCTTAATATATTAATTTAAAAAACATATATTTATTTTTAATATTACATCACCCCTAAAGTATGAATTACTCACCTTTTATTTGTAATCTATTTTTAGCCTATAAAGTCAAGGATAATCTTTGTTCTTTAAAAGCATAAGTATAAATAAACTTATTCACCTATAAAACAATACTTTTAAAGAGATGCAAGGAGGCATACCCATTATTCGCGTTGTTGTTGACGTTACCGTTATAGTTAACGTTCCACACATTATTCGAATTGCTCAAGTTAGGCACAATATATCAAAATCACCCTAAATAACTTTTTCTATTATTTCATCTAATTTTTTTCTTTTAATAAATTTAAAACTATATTTATAAGTACTATACGTACTATAATAACCTTTAATATCAATAGTTTTATTTATAAATTGTTTTTTCTTCAATTTCAAATTTTTAATTATATTATTTTTAGTACTTTTACTAAGTTTAACTATTAATTTTTTATTATCTAACAAAATAAATTTATAACCTAAAAAGATAACTCCATTATTTAAATCAACTATATTAGTTTTATTCTCATTTATAGTTAAACTATAATCATTTAAAAATAGTTTGATTTTATTTAAAACTATTTTTTTAATTGTAATCTCAACCGCACCACTTGTAATTAATTAAATTATAATACATATATTAAATAATTTACAATCTTTTTTTCATTTTGTTTGTTAAAAATTAAAGAATTTAGATTATGTTTTTTTGTCAATGACGCGAAGCGTTAATTTTAATCATTGACAAAAAGACAGAATATGAATATTCTATCGAAACAAACAATAAGAAAAATTAATAATTTAATTCCATCTCGTATGAATTTTTAAAATTGAATATTTTCCTTGGCATTGAGTTTATATTAAATGATATATCATCTAAATATATTTGAGGAGTTAATTTAAATGAAGTTCCTTTTGGTAAATATCTTCTTAC
>CAYJBC010000041.1:0-9263 GCA_964368535.1 uncultured Muribaculaceae bacterium | reverse complement strand
TCTATATCGTCTACTGCTTCGCTTATTTCTTTTGCTACTTCATCTTCTTTACCCATATCTTTTAAATCCTCCCTATTTTTCATTGATAAACATTTTAGTAAACTAACCATTTTTTTACTATATTTTGCTTCTTCAACTTTTCTTAAGTTAATTACATGATTTTCCAGTGGATACATATAATCTCCTGTATCCATTTTATCACACATGGTTAACTTTGTGTAGAATTTTTTAAATATTACATTGTCATCAACAAAAAATATTGCATATACTATTTTTAACTCATCATAATCATCTCCTCTTACTATTGGTTGACCTGATAATAATTTTCCATTATAGTATGCCATTCTTTTTAAATAACTTTTACCTATATAGTTTTGCATCTCTATATACACTATTTCTTCATCTGGTAGTGTTACTCTAATATCAAGTACTGATCCTTTATTTTTTGAATACTTTGTTAATATTTCTGTTTCTCCAAATTTTATATCATCTACCTTTACATCTATTTTTAATACTTCTTTCAACACTAGTTGCAAATACTCCTTCTTTTCATGAAAAAATATTTTAAATATTATGTCATTTCTAAGTGTTCCTTCGTTCATTAGCTGTCTCCTTTTTCTTAAGGACTATATCTTAAACACTTTTATTTTTATTGCAAGCACTTCGACAAAACATGTCAAAAAAACAATCTATATCTCTATAGATTGCTTGATATATACATCAAATATATATACCCGACAAAATGAATATTTCTTTTCACAAAATATCTATTACATTTCTCTGAGGAATCAGAGGAACATTTAGCGAGATTTTAAATTATTGACCTAAGAAAATCAGTTGACAATGTAAGGGTCATTCCATGTACCTGAACCAGTTGCCAAAATATTAGAGTTAAGAGAAACTACAGGGCGAAGTCCATAAGTATTATTGACGTTACTACCTCCTAAAACACCATTATCACTGACAATGAACTCAGCAGCACTACTATCAGTATAATAATAAGGAGACAATGCCCAATAACTACTCTTTGTATACAAATAGTAGTTATAATTAAAGTAATTTTGACGAGCACCAGCCATTGCCACTTCATCCATACTAATCATTGCCACAGGATAAACTAAAGATCCATTTCCATTTACTTCATCTTCTACGGTATATGCATCTAATATATTCGGACATTCCAAACTAGGTTTTTTGATATATATATATCTTACATAACTTCCAAAATATTGAGGACTTCCTCCTGTTCCAGTGCCAGGCGCAGCACTTGTTCCCGAAGTGTCTGCATACACTGTTCTATCTCCACAAAATAATGTATCTGAAAGTATTTCCTCATATTCTGTTCCTAATAGATTATCTTCATACCATGTATCTATTGTTTGTTTTGCTGTACTTTCAGTTGTTAGTCCTCTTTGCTGTCCTATTGTATACATATATCCTGTGTATTCTGCACTGTTGTATGTACTATTAAATGCACTTGTTCCTATATCTGTTCCTGTAAGCATTGTTACTGCTTGTGTTTCATCCGGCTGCATTGTCCCTGAATATACTAGTCTTACTGTTCCATTTCCATTTATTCTTATTATTCTCCAGTACATCCCAGCAAATTCAACCCAATTATCATTTACTGCACCTCTAAAATAATAGCTTGTTCCATAATTATCAACAGTCGCAAACATTCCTTCATCTTTCATTGATATTTCTGTAAAATCTGGTTCAGCATAACTTTCAATTGATTCTTTACCATTGTTATTCATTAATATCAATTCATTTAATTTCACTGATCTACCAATCATATAAGGATCACTACTAGTGCCTGTTCCTCCAGTTAAGTAAACATCTGATTCTAGGTAGAATGATGGGCGAGAGGCAGAACCGATGTTTGCGCTATAGCTATACACATACCCAGAAGAATTTACGTACCACAAGTTATACGAGTAGCTCGTGTTAGGCACAATTGTCCACTCATATTCATTACTATTTAAATTAAACATCCAGTTATTGTCTCTTATTGTTTTATTATCATAATCATGTAAATCAGTTATCCATGCATTTGTAAGCGCCGCATATCCATAATCACTTACATACATTAACCCTATCTTTCCTGTTGAAATTTTATTTACTACTGGAGATGCTATATTATCTCTATAAAACTCGTAGGCAGTTTCTCCATATGTATCATTACCACCAACATTCCATGTGCTTTCTTTTATCATTAACTGATAACTTGTAGGTATTGAATTATAAAATTCTCCGTTTAAATATGACTTTATATCACTTGTCTCATAATCATTACTATTTCCCGCATCATATTGGAATGTATCTTGTCCACCTGAAGTTATTTCAAGAATTCCATCTCCATCTTTATCTACTGCTGTTGCTTTAATAAGTTTTACACTTCCATCATATATTCCGATAATTCTATATTTATTTTCTTTTGGACAAGGTGTTACATCACTTCCAAAACATACATAATTATTTACTACATCTTTACCACCTGAATACCTATAGTTATCATCACCCGCACTATTTTCAAGTTCTGCAGTATGCTGAAGTAAAGCACTATCTAAATGACTATTACCCGCAAAACATTCAGCCATATTCTCCCCAGTACATACATCTGCTAAAGTTTCTGGATGTTTAAACTCTAGTGGATCACTTTGTGTTCCACTTCCTGATGCAAGTATTAAATCTGATTCTAAATACACTACTGGTCTAACACCATAATCTATATACGATCCATTAATGCCAAAAGTTCCAGAAGAATTTGGTGTCATGATATGATATAATTCTCTAACCGTTGGATTAATCGAAAACATTATATATAGTTCTGAATTATTTATAAATTCTTTCATCCAGCTTTCATTTAAGAAATGAGGACCAGCATCAACATTTGATAAATTCCAATATTCCGAATTATTTGAATAATAAAAATCATCTACTTGAATTAAACCAACATTATAAGTATGAGTTGTTTTTAATGAAGTCGCATCATCATGAGATTGTTTACCTGTGATAGTATAATGATCATATCTTACTGACCCTACATTATAATAAACATCTCTTATCATAGAAGTTGCACTTGGCGACATACTTTCATAATATGTACTATTTAAATATTTATTTAAATCTGCATCATCTGATGGATCACTTGCATTTGCTCCTTCCCATCTATTATCAGATGTAGAAAAAGAATCACTATCAAACTTATAATTCCCAATAGATTCTTCTCTAATTAGTTTTAAACTTTGACTTCCACTTTCATCATATATTCCTATGATTCGCCATAACTCATTATTAAAGTTTACATAGTTATCTGGGTTTGCTCCTGAAAATCTATAGTTATTATCTCCTGCTGAATATTCTAATTCTTCTGTATGTCTTATTAATGTATCATCTAAGAAACTATACTCTGCATAACACGTTGATATCTCTTCTTCTAAACATATATCTGATAACTCTGGATACAGTATATTATCTGATGATGTTACTCCATCTGCTACCATTATTGTTGCTTCAAACTTACCATTTTGTACATCATTTCCAGCACTATCGTCTAACCACATTCTTAAATCAAATGTTACTGGTAAATCTGGTACTAACGTCGCACTTTGTAGTAAATATACTGCCCTTATCTCTTTTCCTACTTCTAAGTCATATTGATTCTCTATTGTTGGTGTTAAATCTACTAGTCCTAGTGAGTTTATTGTTCTATTACCATCTACTGTACTTAAATTTATTTTTATATTCTCTTCTGGTATTGTACTTTCACTTGTTACTACTAAGTATAAATTAAATCCTTTATTCTCTTCACATGAATTTTCTAGTGTAAATATATACGGATCCGTCTGCATTCCTTTGTTATCTGTCATAGGAAAACTATTTTGTAAATCTATTCCTGAACTTTTATCTGATAGTTTAAAATATCCACACGAAGAAACATTAACATTTGTTATTGCTTCATTTGTTATATTCGGATTTATAAAGGCCATTGTTACTATAAGTATTCCTATTAATATTATTCCTATTAATAAGATGAGTGATATGATTAATTTTCTCTTTGGCATTCTTTTTATTTTTTCTATCATATGAATGTCCTCTTATTATAAAAATTATATCACTTACTATTCTTTTTTACAATAAAAAAATGGACTTTAAATCCACTTTGATATATATATTATTCTAGTTGTGTAATGTGAATAATTTAAAAAGAAATCTATTATTTTATCAATTAATATTTTAAGTATATCTCCAGCATCTTTTTGGACTTTCATACTAAGTACACAAGACTGCATATCTTTTCTAAATAAATAATCATCTATATACTTTTTCATCGCTTTATCTAAATTTTTAATTGACTCTATTCTTTCTTCATTAAGTTCTTCTTCTTTAAAGACATAATCATGATAAATATTTATCATTTTAGGAGTGACATTATCACCTTCCATAGGCTCGAAATTAATAATATCATAAAAATTTTCGCAATATGTTAAAATCTTTTTAGCTTCCATCATAACCCTACCTTAAATTAATCATAATACAATAATTTTTATTTGTCAAAAGTTTTTTAACTTTTTTATAATATTTTTTTAATTATGATATAATTTTATTAGGTGATTTTTATGGCAGCCCCTTATACACATAATATATATGGAAAAAGTGTCCTACAAAAACTTGAAAAAAATACTATAGTAAAACTGGAAAAATATATTGATTATTATAACTTGTTTAACCAAAGTTTTGATAATTTATTTTTTTATAATTTTTACATGCCTATCAAAGGAAAAAAAATAAGAGAACTTGGTCCATATGGACATAAAAATAATGTCAATTTATATTTTGAAAACATTATTAAATATCTAAAGGATAACTACACTGATATAGGTTTTGCTTATCTATGCGGCTCAATAAATCATTATATTTTGGATTCACATATACACCCTTTTGTTTTTTACAAAACTGGTATAACTAAAACTAATGACAAAAATTATTCTAAGTATAACGGAATGCATGCAGTATTAGAATTTGAACTTGATTCATTTTTATATCGCGCTACTAACAAAAAGAGTATTAGGCATATTAAATCTAGAAATGAAATACATAGATATTTAAGGTTTCCTAAAGATTTATTAGATATTATTGATTATAGTTTTGAAAAAACTTTTAATGTAAGTAACATGGGAAAAATATTTAATAAAGCTTATTTAGATTCTAGATTATGTTATTACCTAGGTTTTGAAGATAAATATGGTTTTAAAAAAATAATTTATAAAACAATAGATAAAATAACGGGTAATAAAGTTAAAAATATATCATCACATTCAATGTATAAAAAAGCAATTGACCCATCGCTATTTAATTTAGATAAAAAAGTATGGAACCATCCATGTGATAAATCAATTACCTATAACTATTCAATATTAGATTTATATGAAGTAGCAATGAAAAAATCAATAAGCATTATTAATAATTTAGATAAATATTTTAATAATAAATATGACTTAACAAAATTACTTAAAGAAATTGGTAATAATTCATATGTGACTGGACTTGATTTAAGTAATAATAAAAAGTTAAAATATTTTGAATATTAAATAGTTATTTGATACAATATACTTAGGTGATGATATGAAAAAAAATAAGAAACTTAAGTTAAAACTAAAATTCAAGTTATTACTTGCTCTTATAGTCATTATAATCATAGGGAGCATTTATGGATATAACAAATATCAAATATACTTATATGAACAAACCAATGAATTTAAATTTTTAGAACTAGGATATACTAAAGAAGAAATTAAAATTTTAGAAGAAAATTTTAAATCCTCAAAGCTAGACGAATTTCTAAATAATGACAAAGACAATCTGATATTTGATATTTTAGACGGCAAATATTACATTGCAAAATATTTTGATGAATATTATAATTATATTAAAGAAGAAAAAATAAGTGTTGATGAAGGTATTCAAATAATTAATACTCATATTGACGAAAGATATTATGAAGAAATTTTTAACGCTAACACGTCACTAAACACTATCCTACTAGTAAATAAATACTATACTTTATCAAATGAATATGTTCCAGAAAATTTAGTTACGATATCAACAAAACACTCATGGGGAGAATATGGAACTCAAAAAGCAACAGAAGAAACGTACGATGCATTCATATCGATGGCAAGTGATGCACTTACACAAGATATTACACTTATGATTAATTCATCATATAGATCATTTGATAGTCAAGAAACAGTATATAACAATTATAAAGATACTAGAGGAGAAAGATACGCTGATGAAATTGCTGCAAGACCAGGACATTCCGAACATCAAACAGGACTTGCTTTAGATATATTCTCCACTGAAACATCTAATCAAGCTAACTTTGTAAATTCAAAAGCTTATACATATTTAAAAGATAATGCTCATAAATTTGGTTTTATATTAAGATATCCTGAAGACAAAACAGATATAACAGGTTATGCATTTGAATCCTGGCATTATAGATATGTAGGTAATGAAATAGCTACATACATCTATAATAACAATATAACTTTTGATGAATATTATGCATTTTACATAGAGAATTAATTTATTCTCTTTTTTTGTTTTATATTATGATATAATTTTAATGAAAGTGTGAGGTGTTTTAAAATGGATCAAAATAACAATGATTCAAATGTGGAATATTTAGCTAATGAAAAACCACAAAAAAATAAAATAAAATTAGTAAGCATAAGTATACTAGGAATAATAGTTATTTCTTTTTTAGGAGTATACATTTATAGTAATTTTTTATTAACAAGTGAAAAAATATTTGAAAAAGCTTTTGAAAATGGATATCAAAGTATAAGTAATATTATTTCAGAAGTGGAAAATAACGAATTAGAATATGATATAAATAAAGACAGTTTTATCAATGAAAGTGAAATAACATTTACAGGAGATAATGAACTTTATAAAGATTTGGAAAATTACCCTATTAGTTTAATAACAGGTATAAATCTCCCAGATGAAGAAGCATATTTAAAATTAGGTATTGAAGAAAACAAAGATGTATTAATAGATTTAGAATTATTATTTGAAGATAATGCATTATTTGCTCAAAGTAAAGAATTATTTGATAATATAATTCTAATTAGTGATGATGCAGATATAGATTTTGACATTGAAAACACAAAGGTTGATTATGAAAAAATTGATGAAGCTGTAAAACTAGCATTTGATTATTTTTACAAAAATTTAGATAAAGATGATTTTGAAAAAGAAGATGATGAAATAAAAATAGATGGTGACAAAACTAAAGTTACTAAACATTTCATTGAATTCAAGGATGATGACCTAAAAAAATATTTTGAAAAAATATATGAAGATATAATTGAAGATGAGGAATACATAAAATTATTAGCAGATATATATAATGCAACTGAGGATGAAATAATTGAAATAATTAAAAATAATGTTGAACCTATCTTAGATAATATGAAAGATTATGAATTAACATTTGAAATTTATACAAGTGGTTTATTCAATACATTAAAAGGTTTTGGATTTAATGATAATGAAATGGAAATTCAGTATTTAATAGTTGATGATGAAAAATCAGAATTACATATAGACAAATACGTTGTAGAAATTGAACAAAATAAAAATGGTTTTGAAATAGATACTGAAATTGAAGATATAAAATTTAATTTAAAATTAGAAAATATTACTAAAGACAAAACTATGGAAACTAACATTATAATTAATCTTGAAATGTTTGGTGAAAATTTTAAATTTGAATTAACTTCTAAAAGTGAAGTTAATCAAAAACTACCTAATTTTGAAACAGAAGATTACGATACTTTAGAAAATCTATCAACTAGTGAAATAGAAAACATATATAGTAATATAAGTGATTTATTACATGGTACACCTTTTGAACAAATTGCTATATCAATTGATTCATATTTAAGCAGTGGTTCTACCCCACCATCTTCAAAAGTAGATACAGATTTAAATGTAGATGAAGATTTAAGTGAATTTACTGATTATGCCAATTATTTATTACTTGGGGCTGAAGACGCTAAAGAAGATAATATTAATGAAACTTGTTTTACCGTTAACTTCCTATTAGAAAATGATTACCCTTATGGAAACATTCCAGATAGTTATAAAGGTATAGTATATATTGATGAAGATGGATTTTATAATATCGAATTAGAAGATACATTAAATGGATATAAAGTTAAATCGTATATTTATGTATTTGATGAAGAAGTAGAAGAAAATACTAATACAATTATTAATAAAACTTGTCCATAAAAAAGACTCAGAAAATTTCTGAGTTTTATTTTTGACAATTTTTACAGTAATATGTACTTCGTCCATCTATTTTTTCTTTAACAATTTTAGTCTTACATATTTTGCAAGTTTCATTTTCTTTCATATGTACTAATAAATAATTTTGATAATTACCAGTTACACCTAAACTAGAAGTATAACTTTTAATAGTGCATCCACCTTCAGCAATAGCTTTTTGAATTATCTTCTGAGACGAACTTATAATTTTTTGTATTTCTTCATCACATAATTCTTTACCCTTTTTATATGGGTTAATTTTTGATGCATACAAAACTTCATTAGCATATATGTTACCTAAACCCGCAATAATACTTTGATCAAGTAATAATGTTTTAATAGACTTATTTTTATTGTTTAACTTTTCTTTTAAATAATCTTTATTTAAATCTTTTGGTTCTTTACCTAGTTTTATAAAATAATCATCCAACTTATCTTTATTAATTAATATCATTCTTCCAAATTTTCTTGTATCATTATATATTAACTTAGACCTATCCTCAAACACAAACACTATATGATCATGTTTCATCGTATCAGTAGAATCACATTCTTTATAAAAATATTTTCCTTCCATCCTTAGATGAGATATTAAATAATAATTATTTGTTTCAAATATTAAATACTTACCTTTTCTTTTTATATTAATAAATATTTCTTTAATTAGATTATCTATAAATTCAGTTATATCATTTTCAATTATTTTTGGGTATATAATATTAATATCAACTATTTTTTTACTTAGTATTTTCTTTTTTAATACGTTTCTTACTGTTTCAACTTCAGCTAGTTCAGGCATAATTTATACCTCATACCAACTAGTCGCAGTACTAACTTCAACCTTTAATGGAACTTTTAAATTTATTACACTTTCCATTTCTTCTTTAACTAAATTACTTACAATTTCTTTTTCGCTA
>CAYJBC010000040.1:2643-9697 GCA_964368535.1 uncultured Muribaculaceae bacterium | reverse complement strand
CATACACTTCTTATTTCAGTGTTATTGAATATTTTGTTTATTATTTGTAATTTTTTTAAGTTCATATTTAATTCCTTTCATTTCTAAAATATTGTAATCTATTTAAAAATGAATATCAAATAACCAATTTTTAAAATTAGTAGAATAATATATAAAATTTGCTGAATAAAATGAACAATTTGTGTTATAAACTTTATATTAGTTTGTAATTAAATAAAAAATGGAAATTATCCATTTTCATCTATTTCTTTCCATATGATATCGTAATATTTACTAAAATTTTTATCTTGTCTATTCTGTAGCGGAGTTTTTTCATTATCTAATTGAACTTCTAATATTTTTTTAATTTTACCTGGTCTTTTAGAAAGTACAACAACTCTACTAGATAGACTAACTGCCTCAGCTATATCATGTGTAATCATTATTGCTGTTTTCTTTTCTTTTTTGATAATACTATAAACATCATCTGCAACTTTTAATCTGTTTTGATAATCAAGTGCGGAAAATGGTTCATCTAAAAGTAATATATCTGGTTTTATAGCTAGTGTTCTGATTAAAGCAACTCTTTGCTTCATACCACCAGATAATTCATCAGGTCTTTTATCTATGAATTCTTCTAAACCATATTTAATTAATAAGTCTTTTGTATATTTTATATTGTCTTTAGTTTTAATATTCATAATATCAAGACCAAGCACTGCGTTTTCTAAAACTGTTAACCATGGAAGAAGTGCATCACTTTGAAACATGTATCCAACAATGGGTTTATCAATATTGAATTTTATACTACCTTGAGTAGGTAAATCTAGTTTTGCTAAAATATTTAGTAGAGTAGATTTGCCACAACCGCTAGATCCAACTATTGATAAAAATTCATTTTCATATACATCAAATGATATATTATCAATTGCATTAATTTCACCTTCTAGTGTATAAAAATCTTTTGATAAATTAATTACTTCTAGGATTTTATTCATATAAATTATTTACTATATTGTCATATGATGTTTCATCGTCTAATAAATCGAATTTAATTAAAAAATCTTGTAAATTATTAAATATTTCTTCGTCTACAAAAGGAGTTTTTAACCATGAATCACTGTCTTTATATCTTTTTACCATTGTACTTAAATCATTAATGTTTGTATCTGGAAATTGTTTTATAATTGTTTCTGCGATAGTTTGTTCATCATTTTCATACACAAAATCTAATCCTTGTTTTAATGCATCATTAAAATCAATTAATAATTCTTCATTATTTTTTATGTAACTGTTTTTTGCATAAAATGTAGTATAAGGAACTTCCCCTGATAACTCCCCAACACTAGCAACTACATAACCATATCCTTCATTTTCCATCAGTGTAGCATTAGGTTCGAATAAATTAACAAAATTTCCTGTACCTGATATAAATGCTCCGGTCATTGATGCAAAGTCTATTGATGTATTTATATTAACATCTGATGCATTTATACCTGCATTATTAAGTGAATTTTCAAAGTTAAGTGCGGGCATACCTGCAACTCTTCCTGCGATTACTTCTTTACCAATTAAATCTTCTAATTCAAAGTCTTTAATATCTTCTCTAGCAACAATAAATTGTCCATCTCTTTTTGTTAAACCACCAAATATTTGAAGGTAATCATGTTCACCATTTTCATAAACATAAATAGCTGACTCAGCTCCAGCAAATCCAACATTCGCATCACCAGATAAAACTGCTGCACTAACTGCATCAGCACCTGGTGTTAATACTAGTTCTATATTAATACCAACATCCTTAAAGAAACCTTCCTCTATAGCGACATATAATGGTGTGTAAAATACACTGTGTGTAACTTCAGCTAGTTTTATAGTAGTAAGTGATGTATCTTCTTTTTTAGTTAAGAAATTAAGTGTAACTACTAAAGCTACAGCGATAAATATACTTATTATACAAATAACAAATTTATTTTTCAAAATTTTCCCCCCTTAGTGTATTATATTAACTTATGAAAAAATAGTTCTACATAATTTATTTTTGTGTTATAATTAGTTTATAAAAGTGGGAGATGTTATGAAAAAAATTAGTGTAATTGTTCCATGTTATAACGCTACTAGTTATATGCATAAATGTTTTGAAAGTTTAATTAATCAAACTATGTTTAATGATTTAGACATTATAGTAGTAGATGATAAAAGTACGGATGACACAAAAAAAGAAATAGAAAAATATATTAAAAAATATCCTGAAAATATAAGAGGGTTATTTTTAAAGAAAAATGGTGGACTAGGTAATGTACGTAATGTTGCTTTAGAAGAAGTAAAAACTGATTATGTTTATTATATAGATAGTGATGATTATATAGAGCCTGATACTTTAGAAGAATGTTATAAAAAAATTACTAAAGATAAAAGTGATATAGTAGAGTTTGATTTTGTATGGGAGTTTCCAAATAAAAAAAGATATGATTATAGAGTTAATTATAAAAATTCTAAACAAATGCTTAAAGAACTAAGAGTACTTGCTTGGAACAAACTTTATAAAACATCTTTTGTAAGAAAAACTAAAGCTATATTTGCAGTAGGACTTAGATATGAAGATATTTTATTTGCATATCAATATATTCCTTTTGAACCTAAAGTATCTTATATAAACAAAGTATTTTATCATTATGTTCAAAGAAGTAATTCTATATCTAATAATCAAAATGAGAAGGTTAGAGAAATATATGATGTACTTAAAGAAGTATATAATTATTATGTAAGTAATAAATTATTAAAAAAATATCATGATGAATTAGAATATAATTTTATACGTATTTTATTAGGAAGTTCTTATAAAAGAGCTGTTAATATCAAGAATAAAGCTATAAGAAAAAGAATACTTGAAGAAGGATGGACTTTTTTAAATGATAAGTTCCCTGATTGGAAAAAGAATAAGTATTTAAATGAAGGTGGAAAAAAGAATTTGTATTTCAAACTAATGAATAAATTTTTATATGATATCAATGGTATATGGTTTAGAAAGTAATAGTTTTATTACTTTTTTTATTTGTAATATATTATATTTATTGATATACTTATTTTAAATACAGGAGTGAGTAATATGCTTTTTTCATCAACAATATTTATATTTGTTTTTTTACCAGTAGTTTTATTAATATATTATTTAATTCATTCGAAGGTTAAAAATTTATTTTTATTAATTAGTTCATTATTGTTTTATGCTTATGGTGAACCTAAGTTTGTTTATATAATGATCGCGTCAATAATAATAAATTATTTAATGGGAATATTGATTGATTTTGTTTCGTATAGAAAAAACTATATTAAAAGAATTGTTTTATCTGTTGCATTATTATGCAACATTGGATTATTAGTATATTTTAAATATTTTGATTTTCTTATAGAGAATATTAATAATTTGTTTAATCAAAATTTTGATTTGTTTGGAATTATTCTTCCAATAGGAATTTCTTTTTTTACTTTTCAGGGAATGTCTTATCTAATTGATTTACATTTTAAAAAATATAAAGTTCAAAAAAACCCAATTAATTTAGGATTATATATTGCATTGTTTCCACAGTTGATTGCAGGACCAATAGTTAGATATATAGATGTTAATGAGCAAATTATAGGTAGGAAACATACTTTGGATAAATTTGCGGAAGGTGTTAGAAGATTTGTTATAGGTTTAGCTAAAAAAATAATTATAGCAAATACATTTGCACTTTTGGCGGATAGTGTTTTTGATAACAATGTTAATGAATTAGTATTATCTTGGATTGGGATATTATCGTATACAATTCAAATATATTTTGATTTTTCTGGGTATTCTGATATGGCGATTGGTTTAGGTAAAATGTTTGGATTTGATTTCTTAGAAAACTTTAATTATCCATATATTTCTACTAGTATAACAGATTTTTGGCGTAGGTGGCATATATCACTTAGTTCGTGGTTTAGAGATTATGTATATATACCACTAGGTGGTAATCGTAAGGGAAATATGTATTTTAATTTACTTGTAGTTTTTATTGTCACAGGACTTTGGCATGGGGCTGCGTGGACTTTTATATTATGGGGAATTTGGCATGGTTTCTTCCTTATATTTGAAAAATTACATAAGAAAAGTAAAATCAAAATCCATTTTAGTATAAAATGGATATATACTTTTTTAATAGTAATTTTAGGTTGGGTATTATTTAGATCACCATCGTTAGTATTTGCTGTTGATTATATTATAACTATGTTTGACTTTACAAATATAAATCCAGATTTAAATACTTTTATTATGATTAGAGAAAACATAATAATGTTTGTATTAGCAATAATATTTGCTACTCCGATTTTTAAAATTGTTAAAAATAAATTTAATAATTTTGCAATATATAAATATTTAGAAACTATTACTATATTAGCGCTATTTGTTGTTTCTATTTCTTATATAGTTACTAGTCAATATAATCCATTTATATATTTTAATTTTTAGAAAGGAAATTATATGAAGAATAAAGTTAATAATATTATATTAATAACAGGTTTTTGTTTTATTATGATTTTGCCCTTGTTTAATATAAATAGAATTAAAAATTTTGAACTAGAATCAGAAAAAAGAATTGCAGCTAATTTTCCTATTGTTTTTAATGAAGAAGGAGATTTTGTTTTAGAAAAAAGTGATTTTGAATTATGGCTTAATGATAATATTGGTTACAGGGAAGAATTTGTTAAATTAAATTCTTTTATTAACACAGATGTTTTTAATATTTCTTTAGTAAGTAGTGTATATTTGGGTTTAAATGATTGGTATTATTATAAAGGAGATCAAAATTTAAATATTGCTGAGGAAACATATGAACTAAATGATGTATCACTTGAGATGATAAAACATAATCAACAAGAGATAAGTGATTATTATAAGTCTCTTGATATAGAATATTATTTAATAATACCTCCGAGTAAAGTTAGCATTTATCCCGAAAATATACTTTTAGGACTTGACTATGTTACATCTCCGTCTGATATTCTAGAAGATGCTTTAAGTGATACTGATGTAAATTATATTAATTTAAAAGATGATTTAATTGAGGCTAAAGATGATTACCAGGTGTATTTTAAAACTGATACCCATTGGAATAATTACGGAGTCTATGTTGGTTATAAAGAAATAATAAATATTATGAATGAAAATGAATTTTTTTCTGAAACTATTGAGAATCCAGTTTTTTCTGAAACAGAAATTTCTGGAGATTTATCTACTGTGCTTTATGAAGATGATAAAGAAGTAACGTTGGATGTTGATATCTCAAATGGAAAATATAATGAGCTTTTAGAGGGGAATTTAATTTATAATGAATTTAACATTAGAGGCAAAACTTTTTATAATGAAGATAAAAACAAAAATCTATTAATCTATGGAGATAGTTTTACTGGCGGATGTAAATTTGATGAATTTTTGTCTACCCATTTTAAAGAAACAAATTTTTTGTGGACTGACAAGATAAATAAAAACCATCTTTATGACAAAGATATTGATGTAGTTATTTTTGAAATTACAGAAAGATATATTTATCGTTTAACCTCTATAAGAATTAATTTTTAAGAGGATTTTTTTTGTTAGTTTACTATTTTACTTTAATTTATGTGTTTTTTGTTATAAAATATATATGAGGATGTTTAAATATAAAATCATTCTTATATTTAATGGGAGTAGAGGAGAAACTAGAATTGAAAAAATATGATGATAAAGTTTTGAAAAAAATACAAAAATATCAAGCAGATATGTTAAAGGATTTTGTTGATGTGTGTAAAAAATATAATATTGAATATTTTGCAATAGCAGGAACAGGGATTGGTGCTTTAAGACATTCAGGTTTTATACCCTGGGATGATGATATAGATATAGCTATGCCTAGAAAAGATTTTATTAAATTTATTGATGTCTATGAAAAAGAAATAGGCGATAAATATTATTTTAATTATTGTGAAACAGATGTGAATTTTCCTTTAATGACAGCACACTTGATTTATAAAGGCAGTAAATTTGTTAATCATAATTTGGAAGAGTCTGGGTGTAATAATGGTATATATTTGGATATATTTCCTTACGATAATGTTAGTAGAAAAAAATTAAAAAAATTTATTCAATTTTGTGGGTGTTTTGTCTTTAGTAAATTATTAATTTTAAGAGGAATAAAAAAACCTGTTTTTAACTATTCAGGTTTTTCGGGAAAAATTTTAGAGAAGTCATTTGCGTGTGTGCATTATGTTTTGCGTTTTTTAAGAATTTCTAAGAAGTTTCTTTATAAAGCAAATTATAAATTTGCAACTATGGCTAATAATGAAGAAAATGTTAATTATATCTCTTTCTTATCAGGTACATTTCCAAAATTTTATGAAATTGATTTTAATAAACTTTATCCTCTAAAAAAAATAGAGTTTGAAGGTATAAAAATTAATTTTCCAAATAATATTGAAGAAATTTTAACAACTATGTATGGAGATTATATGAAAATGCCTGATCCGGAAAAAAGATATAATCATTGTCCTAAAGCATTGAAATTTCCTGGAGAAGACGAAATAAGATACGAATAAATTACAAAAAATAGAAGGAGAAGAAAATGGAAAAAATAGTTTATGTAGCAATGTCTGCGGATATAATTCATAGTGGACATATAAATGTAATAGAGGAAGCAAAAAAATACGGAAAGGTAATTGTAGGGGTTTTAACTGATGAAGCTGTTTCTAGTTATAAAAGACCCCCTTTATTGTCATATGAAATTAGAAAAAATGTTATTGAAAATATCAAAGGAGTTTCTGAAGTGGTGAAGCAATCGACTTTATCATATAAGGATAATATAAAAAAAATAAAACCTGATTTTGTGATTCATGGAGATGATTGGAAAACAGGCGTGATGACTACAATTAGAAACGAAGTTATTGATCTGTTAAAGGAATATAACGGAAAATTAATAGAAGTTCCTTATACAAAAAAAAGCGAAACAGAAAAAATTGATAACGATATTTGCGTTTTATATAATACCCCTGATATAAGAAGGGCAAAATTAAAAAA
>CAYJBC010000040.1:2005-2633 GCA_964368535.1 uncultured Muribaculaceae bacterium | reverse complement strand
ACCTTATTTAAGAGTTATTGAAGCATCTAATGGAATATCTGGTATTATTGTAGAAAATACTAAAGTGGTTGATGAAGAAAGCATGGAAATTAAAGAATTCGATGCAATGTGGATAAGTAGTTTGTGTGATTCTACTTTTAAGGGTAAACCTGATATTGAGTTAGTAGATTTAACTAATAGATTAAATACAATTAATGAAATTATGGAAGTTACAACTAAACCAATTATATTAGATGGTGATACTGGTGGAAAATTAGAACACTTTGTTTATTCAGTTAGAACGTTTGAAAGAATAGGAATATCTGCTGTTATAATTGAAGATAAAATAGGGTTAAAACAAAATTCATTATTTGAGGATGATTCTATACAAACTTTAGATGATCCGCATAATTTTGCAAAAAAAATTAAAGCTGGTAAAAGATCTCAAGTTACAAGAGATTTTATGATAATTGCAAGAATTGAAAGTTTGATAGCGGGAAAAGATGTAGCAGACGCAATAAATCGTGCCAAAATATATATTGATGCTGGGGCTGATGGTATAATGATTCACGCTAAAGATAAAACGGGAGATCAAATTATAGAATTTTTGGATGAATTCAAAAAATTTGGAAAAGATATTCCAGTTGTT
>CAYJBC010000040.1:0-1995 GCA_964368535.1 uncultured Muribaculaceae bacterium | reverse complement strand
TCACTTTACAGAAAAAGAGTTGTCAGAAAAAGGTGGAAATATTATAATTCATGCTAATCATTTAATTAGAAGTGCTTATCCGGCTATGAAACAAACTGCAGAAAGTATATTGAAAAATGGACGTAGTTTAGAAGTTGATAAAGAAATTATGTCAATTAAAGAAATAATTAATTTAATACCAGAGGTTTTAAATGATTAGTGTTGGAGCATTTTATAATACATTAATTCAAAATAATATAGATTTATTTACTGGTGTTCCAGATTCTTTATTATCGGATTTTTGCGCGTTTATTAGAGATAATGTTGCTAAAGAAAAAAATATAATTACTGCTAATGAAGGAAATGCAATTGCCATAGCCTCTGGGTACAATATCGCTAGTGATAAATATGGTCTAGTATATATGCAAAACTCAGGAATAGGGAATGCTGTAAATCCTTTATTATCCTTGGCAGATGAGGAAGTATATTCTATTCCAATGTTGTTATTAATAGGTTGGAGAGGTGAACCTGGAATTAAAGATGAACCTCAACATATTAAACAAGGAAAAGTTACAATTGATTTATTAAATGCTATGAATATTGAATATTTAATAGCAGATGAGAATTATGAAAAACAAGTTGAATATTGTATTAAATATATGAAAATAAACAAAAAGCCAATAGCTCTTATTATAAAAAAGGGATATTTTAACAAATATAAATCAGTTTCTAACAATACAAATAAATTAAAAATAAATCGTGAAGAAGCTTTAGATACAATAATTAAAAATATTGGTGATTCGTTAATAGTGTCAACAACTGGAAAAACATCTAGGGAGATATTTGAAATAAGAGAAAATCATAATATGGGTCATGAAAATGATTTTTTAACCGTGGGCTCTATGGGACATACTTCTTCAATAGCATTGGGAATGTCTTTGGAAATTAGTAAAAATATATATTGTATAGATGGAGATGGTTCTTTTTTGATGCATATGGGGGGAGCTGCTATAGCTGCTAATTATGCAACTAATAATTTCAAATATATTATAATCAATAATGGTGCACATGAGTCAGTTGGTGGTCAACCAACAATAGCTTTTGATATAGATATAGTAAGTATATTAAAAGGTATGGGGTTTGAAAATGTGTATTTATCTGATAATGATAAGGATATTATCGAAAATATAAACTTAATGAATACTTCAAAAAAGTTATCCGCGATGATAATTAACGTTAATCAAGGATCAAGAGATGATTTAGGAAGACCAACACTTACCCCTATACAAATAAAAGAAAATTTAAAAATCAAAATAATGAAAGGATAAATATGAAAGCAATAATATTAAACTCTGGTTTAGGAAAAAGAATGGGAGATTTTACTGCAAATAATCACAAATCCATGGCGAAATTAAAAAATGGTGAAACAATATTTTCAAGACAAATTAGAATATTGTCAGATTGTGGTATTAATGAATTTATAATAACTACGGGTTATTTTAGCGAGCAATTAGAAAAAGAAGCTGAAAAATTTATAGAAAAAGGTATTAAAATTAACTTTGTTCATAACCCTATTAGTGATAAAACGAATTATATATATTCTTTATATTTAGCAAAAAATTATATACAAGGTGATGTATTGTTGATGCACGGAGACTTAGTTTTTAATAAAGATTATATTAACAAAATTTTGTCATCATCAATAAAAAATTTAGGTAGTGTTAATGAATTACTTCCATTACCTCAAAAAGATTTTAAATCTGCAGTAAAAAATGGTGTTTTGAAAAAAATTGCAATTGATATTTTTGATGATTGTTGTGCATTTCAACCTTTATATAAATTGTCTAGCGATGTTATGAACAAGTGGATGAAAAAAATAATTGAGTATTGTGAATTGGGTAATACTAGTGTGTATGCTGAAAATGCATTAAATGAAATATTAAATGAAACTGAAATAAGAACATTTTCATATGTTGATGATTATGTTGATGAAGTAGATACGATAGAAGATTTAAA
>CAYJBC010000039.1:2772-10077 GCA_964368535.1 uncultured Muribaculaceae bacterium | reverse complement strand
TTAATGCTTCCACATATTTTTTACTATGTTTTTTCATATTTTCCTCCTAACTGTGGTTTATTAGCGGATTTGTATAATTTATTATTAAATTATTCTTCTTCTTTATTTTCTTCGCCAGCAACAGGAACTTCTTCAATTTCTTTGCTTGCGTTTTCGATAGCATCAGCTTCCATTTGTTCTAGCTGAGCTTCTCTTTTTGCTCTGTCAGCTTCTTCAGCAGCAGCTTCTTTAGATTGTTCTGCAAGTTCTGCATCATTTAATCCTTTGATAGCTATACCCATGTTACGAGCTGTACCAGCAATAATATTCATAGCTGCTTCAATAGTGTTAGCATTTAAATCTACCATTTTATCTTCAGCTATTTTACGTAGATCTTCTTTTGTAATAGTAGCAACAATTTCATTTGCTCCTTTTTTAGATCCCTTTTCGATTTTTGCAACTTTTTTTAATGAGTTAGACGCTGGTGAAGTTTTTAAAATGAAATCGAATGTTCTGTCATCATATATTGATATTTCACAAGGAACAACATCTCCCATTTTTTCACGAGTCGCATCATTAAATCTAGTACAAAATTCTTGTAAATTAATACCAGCAGGTCCAAGAACTGTTCCAACAGGTGGAGCAGGTGTTGCTTTACCAGCAGGTATTTGAATTTTTATTTTCTTTAAGACTTCTTTAGCCACGAAAACACCTCCTATAAATTTTGTTTTTTCGCGTTATGTGGTACGGGCAAATCCGCTTTCCCTCCCACAAAACTACAACTAAATAAATAATTGCACTAAAATTTTACCATAAAGATTAGGAAATATCAACTTATTTTGATGGTTTTTCCTTTATTTACTACTATTTTAAATAAAAAAAATAACTTTTCGTTATTTTTTTAGTTTATCTATTCTTTTCTTAACATTTAAATTTAGTTTATATAAGTTATCATATGCATCATCTAACTTATACGCTATAATCCACGCTTTGAGTTTAGCAACATTCTGATCTACCTCAATAACATCGACTTTTGGATATTCTATTTTATGATTTACTTCTGTTTCTGACACTTCACAAACTTTAACTATTTCTTCTTTGATTACTTTTATTACCTTATCTAAATCCATAGTTATTGGAACAGTGTATATTGCTGACAATCTAAGTTCATTTATTTTTTGGTTATGATTTTCCACTATTAATGCATTAAGAGTTTTATTAGGCAAGATTTCTTTTTGATTGTTATGAGTTCTTAAAATAGTGTGTCTCATTGATACTTCTTCAACTATACCAGATATATTTTTTTCCGGCAAAACAAGAAAGTCTCCTACTTCAAAAGGTTTGTTTAATATTAATTCAAACCCTGCAACAAAATTATTAAGAGATTCTTTTAAAGATAAACTTAATACTGTTGCTCCGATACCTATCGCAGACAATAATGTCACAGATAAGTTAGCAAAAATTTCAAATCTAGACAACGCTATTAGTATTCCTAGCGTATAAATTAATACTGATTTTAATCTACTTATAAAAAGCATAATTGTAGTTAAATTTTTGTTGTTTTTCTTTTTTATAGTTTTTTTGATAAAATTGTTTATCATTTTATTTCCTGCTATTGTTATTAAAATAATTACTGCAGAAATAGTTATTTCGCCTAAAAACGAATTAAAAAAATCTTCCATATTACTCCTTTATTATACTTATATTATATCTAATTAATAATTTATTTTCAACTTTTTGTTTAGTAAATAACTTATTATGTAAGCCCCTAAAATCATTAAAATTATTTTGATTATAGTTCCTAAATCTGTTAAACTTTCTACTAAAGAACTGCCTATGAATCCCCAAAAATATACAGCAAATAGTTTTCCAATTGCTAGCGATGTAAAATATTTTTTTATGGAAATATCAGTAAGACCTGCGGCTATATTCACAAAAAATGATGGCGTAAAGGGTATAGCAATAATCATTGTTAATTGTGTAAATTTAAGTTTATTTACATATTCATATGTTTTACTTAATTTGTTTTTGTCTTGTATATACTTAGTAAACCATGAATGAAAACCTTTTCTTATTAGTATAAACACTAACATGGATCCGATTATAGTAAATATCCAAGAAATTATAAAACCTAATATTGAACCAAATGCTAAAAAATTTATTGATATAAATACAAATAATGGCAAAAAAGGTAATATTGCTTCGATAATTATAAATAGACACGCCAATAAAGGTGCAAAAATCCCTGCACTATGTAGTAATTCATCTATATATGTTTGAAAATTAATTAAAATATCATTTACTTCCATATTATTATTATACACTATTATTGAGAATAATTACATAGAAACTTGTACCACATCATATCCTAAGTACTCTAGCTGTGCTACTACTCTTTTACTTATAACTCCTTTTTGGCATGTTATATAATATGTTTCTTTTTTGTTAAGTATATTACTATGTGAATACAATAATTTTTGATAATGTATGTTTGTACTATCTGGATGGTGGTCATCCTTATAATCTAGAGGATGTCTTATATCTATTAATTTTCCCATTGATTTCTTATATCTTGATATATTTATTGTTCTCATTTTTCATCACATTTTATTATATGCATTACACTTTTATGTAATTAAAAAAACGGCCTATTTTAAGCCGTTTTATTCGTCAAAAAAGTCATCAAAGAATTCATCGTCTGATACAACACTTGAGTTAACTATCTTACTAGAAGTATCAACGTTTATTTTAGTATCTACTTCAGGTAATTTAGTTTCTTTCGGTGAATCTATTACTTCTGTTTTTACTACTTCTTTTATTTCTGTTTTAGGTGCACTAATAGCACTCATTTTTTCTTTTTCAGCTTTTTCTTGTTCATCTAATTCTTTTAATTTTTTATCTATATCTTTCATCATCGCATCTATATCCATGTCACCAAATGGAGGGTTAGCTTTAGGCATATTACCCGATGGTGGCGCGAATGGGTTTGGAGTTCTTGGCGCAAAAGGATTTACTCCAGGATTTGCAAACGGATTTGCCATAGGATTAGATCCCATAAATGGATTAAATCCACCACCAAATCCTGGCATACCTCCCGCTAAAGGATTACCACCATTTTCCATTGCTTGTTTTTTCTTTTCTTCATTAACATGTTTTTTTATATCAAATATTTGAACTTCTTGAAAAGATCTATTAGGATAATCTGCTTGTGGATATTCCTCTCCCCAGTTAATTTTAAAATTTGGTTTTAACTGAGTTTTAAATGGATTTGTTCTTAATCTTATTATAATTGCTTGAAATAATTTTAGTTTTTGTAAATCTGATACTGTTATTAGAGGTCTTGAATCTGTTTTATCTTTTTCTTTAGACTTAACTTCACCACACATCTTACTAATTTCCTCTAAAGCTTTCATTTCAGTAGATATTAAGTAAATAAGGTTACCACAATTTCCTTTTATAACTTCAGCTACATGTTCTCCGTATACATCAGATAATTGTGCAAAATTTTGAATTATAAAAGTAAATCTTATTGCTCTACTTCTAGCTGCTGAAACCATTGAATCAACATCTTTAAGTGGAGGCATGTTTGCAAATTCATCTAGTATAAAATTTGTACGATAATCTAGTTTACCACCATTTTCATGTGCAACATCTATTAATGTTTCATAACATTGTTTAATAAATATTGTCATTAAACTATGATATGTTTTTTTCTCATCATGGATAACTAAAAATACCGCTGTTTTCTTTTTACCAATATCTCTCATATCAAAATCACTGTATGAAAGCATTTCACTTAAATTTTCTTTTGTTGAAAACATTGATATCTTTTGTCTAAATGTTGATAGTATACTTCCTTTTGTTTCATTTGGTGCACTAATAGTTGCTGATGCAAATATATACGGTTTACTACTTTCACCTTTTAATGTAAAGTACTCTTTAATATATGTGCTTGTTGCAGCATATCTTTCTTCACCAACAGTACTTAGATAATTTATACTATTTAGATTGATTTCTTTTTCCTTAGCGTCTTGAAATAATCCTAATGCAATACCTGCAAAATAATCCGCTGAAGTTTTTTCCCAAAATGGATCGTTTTTATTTGATTGATCGTATAAAATATTAAGAGCTACGTCATTTAATAATTCTGTAGATTTATCTTTTT
Source organism: uncultured Muribaculaceae bacterium (assembly GCA_964368535.1). Lineage (GTDB taxonomy): Bacteria > Bacillota_I > Bacilli_A > RF39 > UBA660 > CAKOSP01. The sequence goes on along the minus strand of CAYJBC010000039.1, from coordinate 5,933 downwards.
GTTCTGTTTTATGATAGTAATATGGAAGTGTAAGAGGATTCCAAGAATTACCTCTTTGTGGATCCCTAAAATTAAGAAGTACTATATTATAACCTTTTGACTTTAAGTTTTCCGCAGTATATTTATATATTTCACCCTTAGGATCAGTAATAATCATACTTTCACCTTTTCTAGCCAAAATATTTACCATCGGTTTAACTAAACATTCTGTTTTACCCGAACCAGTTGATCCTAAAACTAGGTTATGATACTGTCCATTGTCTACCCAAATACCTTTATCATTACTAATTATAGGTACACCTGCTGCTGTAACTTCTTTGTCTTTAGAACTAACTCTTACGATATCTTTTTCACTTGTTATTTCTTTTTCTTTGCTCCATCTAGAGTATCCATCATGTTGTTTTTCACCTATTTTTAGTCCTATCCCATATCCCTTTTCTTTGTTAAATATATAAGAGGTAACACTTGTAAATATTACAATTAAAAGCCCAAAGAAAAGAGCTAAAGTCGCGGGTAAATAATCCCCGCTGAATGCTTTAAATGGTGATAAGCCATAAAACTCTCCATCATTTGCAAAAGAAGTAAAATTAAGTACTAATATCGCACATAAATATAATAATCCTAATGCATAGAAAGAAAATAATAATAAATCTTTTGCTTCTATTTTAAATTTCATATTTGTCCTCCAATTAAAGTTATTATACTACAATTAGTATAATTTAACTATATTTATTCATTACTTATACTTACTTTATAGTTAAGTACGTGTGTTATTTCAAATTTATATTCAAATCCATTATTATCTGTGATGATTATCAAATTATTCCCTACTGAATAAGTTTCTATTTGCGTTAATTCATTCAAAATAAATTCTGTTGCACTATTAGATGAGATTAATTCATTTGCTTCTTCCAATTCATAAATATACATACTTTTAAAATTTACGAAATACATCGTAGCTATTTCCTTGTGTGTTAAATTATAAGTTCTATATTCATTAACTGTATTTTCTGGTATGTTTCTTTTTTCATATTTATCTTCTTCATTGATACTAAATGAATTTTCATAGTCACTCTTAGTTATTGGATATATAGAAAATGTTAAGTTTTCGTCATCTAAATATATTATGTTGTACACTTCTTCTTCTTTTCCTGCATATGCTAAATCAAATATATCTTCTTTGATTGTACCTTTTACATAATAAACATTATGCTCATTATCATTTGTTTTATAATATATTTCTTCTGTATTATAAGTAAATATGTAATCATAGCTATCTATTTTATTTAATAAATTACTAATAGTAATACTATTTTCAGATATGTATTTTGCATCTAATAATGTATATATATTTTGTGATAATTCATTTGATAAAAATCCATAATATATCATTAATGAACCATTAATAGTACTAAATCTGTTTATGTCCTCTAGATATATTTTTTCGTCACTAGCAGGTTCTTCTTCGTCTTGTGTTGGTTCTTCGTTGTTATTATCTGATGGATTTACAACCTCCGGCTCTTTTTCTTCATTATTAAATAATAATATTGAAAGTCCTGCGATAGCTAACATAACAATTATTATTATTACTATTATCTTATCTTTTTTGCTCATTTTTCCCTTCTTTCTTAGTAACCAAATATTTCATTAACTGTTTGAGTTCTTCGCTCTACCGAAAATTTAGTATAGTCTGATAATTCACATGTTTCTGTTAATCCGCATCCTTCTCCACCATTAGGTGATGCACACGTATTATCCATACATCTATCTTCATAATAATCTTCATCATATTTTTCAGGCATCCAATTTGTATTTACCCAATATTCGATATAAATACATCCTCCTGAACCCCATGTGGAATATTCAGGACCTACTAAATATGTTCCTAGGCCATTATATTGACTCATATATCCTGTTAAAGTATCTGCTGGTCCATAACCACCTGGATCACAACCTGCTGCTTCTCTTTCTTTTGCTTTAGCTAAAATTTGTTTTCCATTAGAAGAATTTGGATTTGTATAACTTTCATATAATGAAGCTACCGCGATGATTCCATCTTCTATAGAATCAAACTGAGTTGCCTCTGAACATTGTTTTTTTTCATTTGACATACCATAACCCCAGTAATTATATGTACCACATTCTTCATATTCATCAGTTTCCTCGTGTGCAAAAGATATAATTAATTCTGGATTCATATTATTTTCAAGCGACGTTTCATAGATTGTTTCTGCTTCATTTAAAAAGTTGTTATCAAAATTTGTTTTAGTATTTCCACTTAGAGTTTCTGAATAATCTTCTAATTTTTTTACAAACTCATTTTTACTTAGAGATGTTTTCGTTAAGCTTATACCTGTACTGTTAGGTGCATATGCTGGTCTTGGATTCGTTGCAGATATATATGGATTTTCTGGATCAACTGGGTCTACTGTATATGCACTACTATTACCACCAACTCTAATTTCAAAATGTAGATGTACTCCAGTTGAAGATCCTGTAGTACCCATTTTACCAATAACTTGACCTTGAACTACATAATCACCAACTGCAACTGTAATAGAATCTTGTGCCATATGTGCATACATCGTATAGATATTGTCCCCATGATCTATGATAACGTGATTCCCATAACCTCCACCATAATCATGTACTGCTCTTATTACAGTTCCGCTACGAGAAGCAATTATATTGTGATGATTATTTAATCCTCCACCTGGTATATCTATTCCATTATGTTTTTTATATCCTCCACTAACAGGGTGCCATCTCATTCCATATGGGCTAGATATACTCGTAATTGATGGAGTTCCCGCTGCAATTAAATCTCCATTATATTTTTCCGTTTCAAGACCACCAATTGGCCACCAAAATTCAGTGTTACTATGCTCTGAGTAGCTATAAGTATTTCCTTCGTTATTGTGATTATTTATTTGTTCACTTAAGAGTACTCCAACAATAATTAAAAATGCTATTAACACAACTGCAACTATAGCTAATGCTATTAATACTGTTGGATTTGAAAGTGCTGCCTTTGCACTTGCTGCAAAACCTTGTGCTGCTACTTTACTTCCAGCAGTTTGCACTGCTGTTTGTGCTCCTTTTTTAGCTACTTGATTTTTTACTTTTTCAGTTACAGTTTTAGTAACCTTATCTTTTATTTC
>CAYJBC010000039.1:0-2672 GCA_964368535.1 uncultured Muribaculaceae bacterium | reverse complement strand
GTTTCTTCTTCTGGTTCAAGTTCTTCAATTTCATCATTTTTCATCAGATATTCACCACTCTTTTACCAATATATTATAGCATAAAAAAAAGACTATAAAAAGTCTTTTTTATAATCCTCCACCTGAACCAATTGAGTCCAATTCTTCAGCAGTTGCTACTACATTAATTTGCATTCTTCTATTACCGCAAACAAATAAAGCTTGCCCTTGTGTATAATATTTTATACTTTCTTTTTCTGATTCATTGATGTCAATTAATTTAGACAAGTCATCTACTGCTTGTTTTTTTAAGTTCATTACTAGATAATATGCGGCATTATCAAATATTGCCTTTCCATGTGTTATAACTGATGGATCTGCAAAGTCTGTTGGCTGCTGAGTAATTATGATTGTTCCCGTGTTATATTTTCTACTTCTTCTTTGAATTTGAGCTAAAAATTCTGCTCCTAATTCATTTTTTCCAGATAATAAAACATGTGCTTCATCTACCATCATTACTGTATTTATATCTTTATCTAAACATAAACCCCATGCATACTTTAATATATTAAAGAATAATGCATTTTTAATATTTGAATCACTATTCATTAATTCTTTTATGTTAAATACTATAAAGTCACTTTCAATTTGAAGTGTTGTATGTCCTGTAAAATAATATCTAAGTTCTTTAACAAGTGGTCTAATTTTAAGTTCCAATCTTTCCATTACATCACGTTCATGAGATGCATCAGTCATTGATAATAATCTTCCTTTAATAGTGGCATATACATCATCAAACGTTGGATAATCTTTACTAGTTAATAATTGAAAATTTGTATCGTAATCAATTTTAAATCTTTTATATGTGTCCTGAACAACTTCACTAAACATTGTAATTACATCTTCTTCTATCGAAGGAGTATAATACTTCATGAAAGCTTTAAGCTGCTGTATAGTTCTAGTTAGTACTGTGTAACCTAAACCTTGTTCTATCTCTTCTTCATTTGTATCCACTACTATTTCAAGTGGATTAATCATACCAAAGTCGCCACCTTTACCTAAGTCAAGGAAATCTCCGCCCATGCCATAGGTCATATCCTCAAGTTCACCCTCTGGATCAATAACAACTATTTTGCAACCATTTCTTAAATTTGTTCTTAAAAGTAATTTAGCTGCTGTTGATTTACCTGATCCTGATGTTCCTAGTAATATAATATTAGCATTATTTCTATTTGCCTCTTTTCTTTCTTGATATAAGAATTGATTAAAGAGTACTACTCCTCCAGAATAATCTACACCTAGTAGTGTTGCATCTCCTGGATCTTTAATGCTATCAAATACAAATGGATACATAGCCGCTATTGTAGGAGCTGGAATTGGTATACCAATTCTTTGTTCTATGTCTTGCGCAGGAAATATTGGAAGTAATGATTTTAATGCTTTTTCTTGTTCAAACATTAACGGAATACCACGCATTCCCATTCCTTCTAAATAACTTCTAATTTCCATTTTTCTATATTCTAATTGTTCTTTATTTTCAGCTGTAAGCATAATATGTAATTGAAAATCAAATATTTTAGCTTGTGTTGCTGCTAACATTGAAATAAATTGTTCTTGTGATTCAAAATCTTGTCTTATTCTTTCTTTTGTTGTTTGATCTTTTTCATTTTGATGTTTTGTTTTTAAATCTGCTATTTCTTTATTTAACATTTTACGCAAAGTATCAAAAGGAATTGGTATATGTTTAATCGCAACCTTTACTCCAGGCAAGTTAATTAAATCACTTAAGTACCCTGGATAAATACTTTTAGGAAATGCAATTATAGTTAAGATCGTTGATACTTTAGTTCCAAGATGAAATTCTGTTGCTTTAAAATCTATTCCTTTCGGAGCTATTTCACTTTTAAATTTAAACATATTACATCACCGTCCCTACTGTAGTTTTATCCCCATCATTTAAAAAGTTATCTATGATCATTCTTAAATCTTCATTACTTGTTTGAGTTGATTGTAGCCCACTATTAGCAAGTCCACTAATTAAGTTATGAAGTTTCTTTTGAATTTGATCCATTTTATTTTCTTTAAATAATATAAAATACTCAGTGTCTACAACGTTATATTCCGCACTTGTGAATAAGTTTCCTTTATTTATATCTTCAAGTATTAACTTTCTTCTAGCAGGGTCTACTTCATTTTTATACATAAGTTGAAGTTTAGACATATATAAACCAATATCTACTGGCCTATCTGCAATAATTAACCAAAATTCATAATCAAGCATGTTATAAAAATTTTGTAATCTTGTAATCATAGCATTTTGCATACCTTGATCTAGAATAAAAATATTTTTTGGCATAACTTTAACACCAGTAACAACCTCACCAGTTTCAAGTTGAATCATACCATTCATTATTTGTTTTACAGTTAACCAATCTTCAGCATATTTGGAAGTTTTTGGTTTATTACTATTTAGTATCGGACTCATTGATACACCACCCTTTCCAATAATATTGTCTTCGGTTTAGGAAAAAACCAAAAACGTTAATTATTAATTGTAACATATTGTGATAATGCGGTACTGGAAGTACCAAAAATGCACTTATCATTAAAGGCAATAGTATTATTATAAGTCCTAGTAGATTTGTATTATTAAATATCATCAGAAGCAGGAAGGTAAGTCCTGCACCTGATAA
>CAYJBC010000038.1:0-10127 GCA_964368535.1 uncultured Muribaculaceae bacterium | reverse complement strand
GAGTAATTTCAGGCATATCTGGAGCTACTGGCTCAACTACTGGAGCTGGAGTAATCTCTGGCATAACCGGAGCTACTGGCTCAACTACTGGAGCTGGAGTAATCTCTGGCATAACCGGAGTTACTGGCTCATCTACTGGAGTTGGAGTAATCTCTGGCATAACTGGAGCTACTGGCTCAACTACTGGAGTTACTGGTTCATCCATGGAACCTTCTCCATCAGTTATTTTATAATTATCTTTTAACGCAGTAAAAGAAGCTACTGGCAAAGTTAATTGAGTAAAAAAAGTATCATCAGCTTCATAATCAGAATTAACATTAATATAATTCATTTCTTTTCCACTAATAATTGTTTTTAGATTCTCTTTAACTCTTTGCCATTCAGCTAAATCAATTATTTTAGTTAATTTATTTCCTGTAAGTTTTGATACTAAAATAATAGGTAAGCCCATTGAACCTACACTTTCATTATCCAGCACAATATATGTATCATTTTCAACTGTAAAAGCAGTAATTAAACCTTTTTCCATACTACTTCCCGATAATAAATTTAATTTCACTTTCCCCACTATTTATCAATCCCTTCTTTATTCTGTAATAATTATAGCATAATCATTTTATTTTTGCTAGTTTTTTTATAATAAAATATTTGCATCCATATGCACATTTATCATTAATATATTTTTCCACATTCTTTATATCATTATGTTTTTTATAAGTTTTACTTGTTATATCATTAAAACCTTTTAATCTAAGTTTACCATAAGCCCAGTCACCTACTATATAATCAAAAGTATCAAAATAATCTGTTATTTTTTCATTTAACAATTCTACATCTAGAGCTTCCTTTTCATCTTTTATAATTTCATATTTAATATTATTTATTTCCATATTACCCTACCCTACAATGATTGTTACTATCAATATTACCATTACTAAAGTAACTATTATACCTAAAATTAATAATATATCTACATAACCATTACCCGAAGTAATTGAATCATCTTTTCTATTATAAAATTTTTCTAAAGCTTTTTCAAACATATATTCAAAATTTACTGCATTTTTGTTAACATCTAATTTAAAATATACCTGATCATTAATTTTATCAACATCTTCAGCAGTAAGTAAAGCTATATCAGTATAATTCTTATTTATCACTTTATATGCATCAGGAGACAACAATTTTTTTGGTGTATCATCTTCTTCTTTCTTAATTAAATTATTTTTCATTTCAAAATAATTTAATATTTCCTTTTCATCTTTACTATTCATGAAGTTATATGAAATTATAAGTTCATTTCCAGCTTTTGGAGAATATAATAATTTTTTAAATTCTCTTAATTCTAATTCAGATACATTATAATTTATTTTTTTACACATAAACATATCTATAAGTTTTTTTTCAATAACTATAAATGTATCATTAGGAACAACATTGTTTTTTTCATTATCAAAAAAAATCATCATTTCGTTAAAAAATATCTCTAATTCTTTTTCATTATACCCATATTTCAAAATATTTTCTTTAAAAAGTTGAAAATTATTATTCTTATATGGACTAATAATATCTAGTTTATCATATATTACATTTAATGTTCTTATAACAACAACTAAAAAAGAATTATATAGAATACTATTTTCTTTTTCATTAGATTCTAAATAACTTTTAATTGCTGTTTCCATTGCTTCATTTATAAAATATGATTTCACTAGTTTCACCTAGTTTAAATTATATCACAATATTTATTCTAATGGAATATCTAATATATTACTTTCACTCGTAATCGAACTTCCGTAAAATGTTGGAACCCTTCCATTAATCATAGCGGCATCAATTAAAATATCATAATCTATCTTTATTTCTTCATTTGTAACCGGAGTTATTATATTAACTTTAACTGAAGTAGTAACATAGAGTTCAGTAAGCGCATTATTTAAACCATAACTAGTTATTTTTGTTTTTAAATTTGTTACTACAGTATCAACAAAATTTATTTTAATTGGAATTTGTGGTCCCAGTGCACTTATAATTGTAAATTTGCTATTTATTAATAAAGGTTCTTCAATATACATATTACCATTAACCATAATAAATTCACTGTTTTCCAAATCTCCACTAGACAAATTATTAATTGAATTCCTAATAGAGGTATTTATATTATTGTTAATAATGTAAGCTTTATCTAAGTCATAATCAACTGTTATGATTTCTCCGTCATTATTCTTATTTAAAATAAGCAAATCAGTTTGATCAACTACTTTAGTATTTAATTCACTAGTTAATATTTGATATACTATTTTTTCCAGTTTAAAAGTCACTACTTTATTAATATTTGGAGTTAGCGATGTAAAATACCAATTAAAAATACTACCAGTAGTAGCAAATATTGCAGTGCATAGTAAAATAATAATAATTAAAATTTTAGATTTTTTAGACAAAAAAATATTCATATTAAAATATATGAATATTTTTATTAAAAATTAAATACAGATCTAAGAAAAATAAACATACCTGCTAAAAAAGCTAATAGTATTATAATAACTAATATAATAGTTATTATATTCATATGTCCTTTTTCTTCAATTCCTAAATCCTCAAAATCTTTTTTATTAAATTTAGTACTGCTTGTATAAAAATCTTTTTGAGCATCTATTTTAGAAGTACTATTAACTTCATTGTTTTTTAGTTCATCAATACTTTCAACAATAGTTCCAGTTTTACTTACTGGATCTATTACTTCAGTTTTATCACTGCCTTTTAACTCAGCAAACAAACTCATTGTTGTACTATTTATATCTTTATCTCCTAATTTTTTTTCATTAATAGCTATCGTATTAATTAAATTCATCAAATTATTTTTCTCTGGACTTGATTCTTCTTTTGCCTCTATGATTTCTTTTTCAACAGCTAAATTACTTAATATATTAAATTGAGTATCTCTTATTTTTTTTAATCTATCTTGTTCGTAATTATCTTCCTTTTCACTTCTAGCTTTATTTAATATAGTATTTATGTCATATTCTTTAGTATTTTCAAATTCTGGATCCGTATATTTCGATTCTTCATCAGTATCTAATCTTATACTTTTTCTTTTAGGCATCTCATTATACTTATTATCTAGTATTTTTTTTATCTTATCAATATTAATTTCATTTTTTTTACTTTCACCAATAATAGTCGCATTACTAAGTACATTAAAATTTTCTAAATCCGTTTTAGATAAATTATCGTACTTCTCTTGATTTCTTTTCACTCGTGAATTATTTTTATCCGAAGCATTATATTTAGACATTCTACTATCCATAAGTACACCTTCCGTATAAATGATATCATACTTTACAATAATTTTAAACATATTGATTGATTTTTAGGCATATATTTACTATAATTATACGAGGAGGAACTATGAAATTAAATATTAGAGAAAATGCATGTATCGGTTGTGGTGCATGTATAGCATTAGATCCAGAACATTTTGATTTTAATGATGACGGTTTAGCTAAAATCGTTAATAATGAAAATTTAGAAACAAATGCAGTTAACAACGCTATAGCAAGTTGTCCAACTAACACAATTTATTTATGTGAAGTAAATGAAGGAACACAAATTCCTGAGGGACAAGCTTGTGACTGTGGTACTGACTGTGACTGCGGTACTGACTGTGATTGCAACGAAGATAACAAATGTTCAGAAGATTGCGATTGTAATCAATAAAAAAATCATTAATTAATTTTAATGATTTTTTTCTGCAAAAAATTTCTTTACTTCTTTAATACTTAATTCTCTATATTCACCAGATTTTAGTTTACTAACATCTAAATGTCCATAACTAGTTCTAGTAAGTTTCATAACGGGAAACCCTATTTTTTCAAACAATTTTTTTACTATATGATTTCTTCCTTCAATAATAGATATTTCTATCATAGTTGTTTTCTTTTCAAAGTCTTTTTTTCCTACTTTAAATCTAACTATATCAACAATACGTTCACCTATAACTACACCTTTTTTAAGTCTATGTATTGCTTTTCCATCTATAATACCTTCAAGCTTAGCCATATAAGTTTTTTTAATATGATTTGATGGATGCATTAAATAATTAGCAAAATCTCCATCATTAGTCAATAATATAAGACCAGTTGTATCATAATCAAGTCTACCTACTGGATATATTCTTTCATTTGTATTTATTAAATCAGTAACAGTAATTCTTCCTTTATCATCTTTAACACTACTAACAACACTTCTTGGTTTATTAAGTACAAAATATTTTTTACTTACCTCACTATTAATAGTAACTCCGTTAATAATTATTAAATCACTACCAGAAACTTTAGTACCAGCTTCGGTTACTAAAGAATTATTAACATATACTTTTTTTGCTGCGATTAACTTCTCTGCTTCTCTTCTAGAGCAGTATCCATAACCAGCGATAACTTTTTGAAGTCTTTCCATAAATAAAACACCTGAAAACATTATACCATAAAATTTACGAAAAGAAAAATCCTGTCAATAAAACTGCTAAAACTATACCAATAAAATCCGCAAACAACCCTACTTTAAGAGCATACTTAGATTTTGTTATTTTCACACTACTAAAGTACAAAGCTAAAACATAAAAAGTTGTATCCGTACATCCTTGTAATATCGATGCAAGATTACCTATATATGAATCTGCTCCGTATTTAATAAATATATCATTCATTATTGATAATGTAGCAGTTCCGCTAATTGGTCTAAGAACAGCCATAGGAACTATTTCATACGGTACATTTATACTGTTTAAAAATGGAACTATTCCTTTAATACAAAACTCTAAAAAATTACTATCTAAAAAGATATTTATAGCAAATATCATAGCGATAATCGCTGGAACGATTCCAATAGACATAGATATACCTTCTTTAGCACCTTTTAAAAATGTTTCATATATATCAACTTTTTTTCTAAGAGCATAAATGATAATAAAAACTATAAATACAGGCAATATTATTTTAGATACATTATTCATTTTTTCGTCTCCTTATGAAATAATCTAAAGTTAACCCACAAATATTTGACAGAAGAGTTGCAATAATCGCTGGAACTACAATAGCTGTAGGATTAGCACTACCTGCAGCTACTCTAAGTGCTATAACAGTTGTCGGAATAATTGTAACACCTCCTGTATTTAAAACTAAAAATGTTATCATTGAAGAGCTTGCTTCTTTTTTATTTGGGTTAATTTTTTGAAGTTCATCCATTGCTTTAAGACCAAATGGTGTCGCAGCACTTCCAAGACCTAACATATTCGCAGCAACATTAGATGCAATATATCCTAGTGCTGGATTATCTTTAGGAACCTTGGGAAATAAAAATCTAAGCACTGGTCTAAATAATGTAGATATCTTATTTAATAAACCGCTATCCTCAGCGATTTTCATTATTCCAGTCCATATAATAATAAGGGGCATAATCGACATTATAAGCTCAACTGCATCATTACCATTAGATAATATACTTTCATTAATTACATCTATATTACCAGTTATTAAACTATAAACAACACCAATTATTATTAAAAAAGCCCATATAATACTTACCATAGTTTAAACCAACTTAATACTTTAGACCAAAAACTTTTTTCGTCTTCTTTTTCAAAAATGTATAAATAATCTTCATAAAGTAGTTTATCATCATAATAAACTAAAACATTACCACCTATTTTATCAGTAGGATTTTTATATATCTCATATTCTATATTAAGTTTATCTTCTTCACCATTTTTAACTAATGCATAATAATCATTTTTAACATACAAATCATTTTTCAAACTTGAAATATCTTTATCAAGTACTTTTATACTTTCATAATTATTAAAAATATTCTCATACAGTGTAATATGATCATTCCAATCATTACCATCATTTATTGTAACTATTATTAAATCCATATTGTTATAACTGGCAGTACTTACAAGAGTTCTTCCAGCTTTTTCTGTATAACCAGTTTTACCACCTGTAATATACTCATAATTATGTAATAATTTATTTTTATTTGACCACGAATAAGTCTTATAACTACTTTTAACAGTTATATTCTTAGTACTAAATATTTTCATGAAATCATCATTTTCCATCGCATATTTTGTTAATATAGCCATATCATATGTACTGGATTTATTCTCACCATTACTATCTTCTAAACCATGATTATTAAAAAATATAGTATTCTTAAGATCTAATTCTTTTACTAAATCATTCATAAGTTTAACAAACTCTTCCATACTACCTGAAATTTCACTGGCTAAAACTATTGATGCATCATTACCACTTCGCATCATCATTCCATATAATAAATCTCTTATTGTTAACTCTTCACCTACTTCAATATATATCGCACTTCCATAGGCCTTTAACACTTCATCTCCAACTGTTATTTTTTTATCTAAATCACTAGTATTTTCAATAACAATAATAGCTGTAATTATCTTAGTGATACTAGCTATTAAATAATCCTCATGAATATTATAACCATTTAATACATTACCACTATTTTCATCAAGAACTATATAGCTTGATGCGCTAATACTATAAACACTTACAGGTATAAACATTATTATAAACATTACTATTATCTTTTTCATACAATCACCTAAAAAATTATATGCATAAGAAAAAGAATATTTCTATTCTTTCTCGATTACTTTTTCTAAAAATATTTTGTTTGCAAAAGACCCATTTTTAAAATTTTTCTTTTCTGCTACTAATAATATATCATCTAATGTTTTTCCTTCACAAATGGCTAAATATTTTATTACTTCAAGAAGGTCAGCAAGTTCACCTATTCTTTCTATTCCACTAGATTCTAATACTTCATTTTTTTCCTCTTCTAATTTTTTTTCTAAATATTTCTTATATTCATCATCATTTAATATTTTAGTGTATGGAACTCTTTTATTATTTTTAATAATTTCAGGAATTTTATCTCTAACTAATTTATTATATACTTTTTCCATTTTCATACCTTTCTTAATTTATTAGTGCTTCATCCACATACTCATAAATCAATTGCATTCTTTTTACATTTATTTTTAATTAATTTTATAATATATATATGACGTTATTCACCATAAATTTTTATATATTCATCCATAATTTTCGATTTCATATTTAACAAAATAGTTTTTGTAATATCGTATGTAACATTACTTAATGAAACATCATTTGTATTATAAAAATTAATTTCATATTTGTTATTTTTAAACAATTCTATAGTTCTCTTCAATGAATTGTTATATTCATTAACATTTTTTTCATTTAAAAATGTTCTAGTCTCTAAAGATAAATTACATTCATAATCTCTTTTCAACGAAATTAATGAATCACAATATGTAGATATAACTAAATTGATTTTTTCCTTTATAAGCGGTATATATTTACCATAATAATCTTCAACCTCTTCACTAGATATACCACCTTTTAAATATAATCTATCAATCCATATACATCTATCAAATAAAGATCTGTCTATTAAAATAATATCATAATCATTTTTCAATTCCTCATCTAATTGTTCATTAACATATTTAGGTATTTCAGTATTAACAACATTTTTATATTCTTTTTTTAATTTATGAAAAAGATTTTCTTTATATATTTTTGATGTAGTGAACTCTTCTAAAACTTTAACCTTATATCCTGCTTTTTTTAAAAAATCTTCCAGATTATTGATTATAGATGTTTTTCCAGTACGAGGTGTTCCAGTAAATTCAATAACAAATGGTTCTAAATTCAAACAATTCATCAGTTTTTTTAATTCATATTTAATATGATGTATCTCCATTAATTTGTTATATTTATCTTCTTCTAAATATTTATGCCCTAAATTTTTTTCATTATTAAATACTCGATTAACAACTTCTTTTAATCTATTAAATATAGGATGACTTTCTCTTTCAGAAATTTTTTCATATAAACTTGTATAGTACCATTTTTGATTGTCATATCCACTATTAAAAGCACCAAAAGAAAAATTAGGATTAGTTATCATCAGTCTTTCTAAATCTTCTAAATTATTAATTTTATCAGCAACTACAACAACTTTATGTCTTAAATCTAATTTACCACATTCATTTATAGTATGTTTTTTTCTTTCTTCCCAAGGTAAAGATTTATCTTTTTCACTGGCTCCTTTAACTAACGAAGCAATATCCAAATTAAATTCATTTATTATATCATCATGTGAATATTTGGTATCCTCTACAACATCATGTAAATATCCAGCTGCAACTACATTAGAATCGAACCCAAATTCTTTTAATAATAATGCTACATTAATCGGATGTATAATCATTGGTTTATTTTTCTCTATTTTTCTCAATTGACCTCTATGAGCTTTTATCGCAAACTTTTTTGCCTTTTCTTCATAATTCATAATTTCTCCTATAAAAAAATTATATCACCAATATAGGAAATATAATGTCTATTTTATTAATTTAATTCTTTCTATTTCAAAATGCCTGAAATCTTGTTTATAATCGCAGTAACATATAACAAAAAATCTATTTTTATGATTAAATATTTGATAAGGTTTTACTCTTCTTTTTCTACTTATGCCCTCTATATTTTCATTTATTATTTCAATACTTTGATTATTATTTATTGCATTTTCAAGTTTATTAAGATTGTCATTTTTCATATCACTATCAATAATAGTATCATATATATTTCCATTATCAGTGATAATATCAATTAATTCAAGTTTCTTTATTATATTCTTAAGTCCATTATTAGATTTATTCTCTTCATCTAGTTCTTCATTCAATTCTTTTAATATTTTGATATCATATTTATTTAATTGATTATAATAATTAATTTTATTATATAATACATATCCTCCATCCACACCTAAATAAGAATCAATATATATTCCGGATTCTTCAAGTTTATCTTTATAATAACGTACCATTCTTGAAGAAACTCCTAAAATATTAGACAACTCAGCAACTGTATATTTTTTACCTGTACCCAGCACATCAATCATTTTTAAAACGTTAGATATATTATTCATAAATTCCCCTAAAATTAATTTCTTTTTTCTAGCTTTTTTTGATACGCCTTAATACTCTCAGAAGCCATTAAAATAGACGTGTCTCTCGAAGTCATATAAGTTGTATCTATATGTCTAACCGTAGAAAATTTATCTTCTATTAATTGTCCTAGTGTAATATAGGCACTTGTCAATTTTTCAATATTTTCTTTATTAGTTTTACTTCTTTTTTCTAAGTATATTGCGTTATTAAAATCTCTTTTTAAAATTTCTGTTGAAGACGCAGTTAACAAAAAAGTTTATCAACATATTCCATATCATAATCAAGTTGTAATAGATATTTTTCGTAAGTGGCTTTATCAATCATACCCTTTTCAAAATATAATTGATACCAAAAATAATTATCTATTATTCCCCTGTCCATAATTATAATATCAGACCCAATGTTTTTTGATAATAATAAATTATCTCTAGAAATTTCTAATGTTTTGTCATTAAACTCCACATCTGACATATTTTTTAATTCATTCATATCAAGTGACTGTTTAATAATATATGCAGGTTCATCAGTTTTACTAACTTTAAAACCACCTTTTTTAAAAAAATCATATAGTTGTTCAAACGAAGTTGTTTTACCAGTTCTAGGTAAACCAGATAATTCAATAATCAAAGGATCATTAACTTGCTTTAAATCTCTTAAGGATTTCAACATATTTTTTTCTTCATGCAATCTTTCTAGTGTATCTACATATTCTTTTTCAATAAACTCTCTATACATAACCTTATCCTTAATCCACTAAACTCGAATCTTGAAATAAGATAACATCAAGTCCACTTTTTTTTATATAAGATAATATTTCATTATCATCATCTACAACAACAGTTATATTTTCTTTATTTAGATTATCTTTTAAATAATTACTCTTAATTTCTTTAGAAGAATAAATTTTATTCTTTTCATCCTCTTTCGAAATAAATATCAATTGACTTTTATCAAACGAAGAACAATTCTTCTCAAACCAAGTATATTTTTCAATAATAATATTATTAGTTTTACATATTGATAAAACTCTAACGTTTACATTATTTAATAAATT
>CAYJBC010000037.1:0-10149 GCA_964368535.1 uncultured Muribaculaceae bacterium | reverse complement strand
TAGGAATAGATTTAGGGACAACTAACTCTTGTGTTAGTGTTCGTGAAGGAAATGAAACAGTAGTAGTGCCAAACGCTGAAGGAAACAGAACAACTCCATCAGTAGTAGCATTTAAAGGAGAAGAAGTATTAGTAGGAGAAACTGCAAAAAGACAGGCAGTTACTAATGTTAAAAATACTATTTCTTCAATAAAAAGACATATGGGTACAGATTATAAAGTTGAAGCAAACGGAAAAAGTTATACTCCTCAAGAAATAAGTGCTAAAATACTTGGTAAATTAAAAGCAGATGCTGAAGCTTATTTAGGTACACCAGTAACTAAAGCAGTTATAACAGTTCCAGCATATTTTAACGATTCAGAAAGACAAGCTACAAAAGATGCGGGTAAAATTGCAGGTCTTGAAGTAGAAAGAATTATTAATGAACCAACAGCAGCAGCACTTGCTTATGGAATGGATAAACAAGATAAAAACCAAACAGTATTAGTATATGATTTAGGTGGGGGAACATTTGACGTTTCAATTCTAGAACTAGGAGATGGTGTATTTGAAGTTAAGTCAACTAGTGGTAATAATAAATTAGGTGGAGACGACTTTGATAAAAAAGTTGCAGATTACTTAGTTGAAGAATTTAAAAAAGAACATGGTGTTGATCTATCAAAAGATCCAATGGCTATGCAAAGAATTGCAGATTCAGCTGAAAAAGCTAAAAAAGAATTATCAAGTATGGCTAGTACACAAATTAGCTTACCGTTCTTAACTCAAGTTGATGGTAATCCAGTACATATGGATTTGAATTTAACTAAAGCAAAATTTGAAAGTTTATGTAAAGATTTATTTGATTCAACAGTTGAACCTGTAAGAAACGCACTTAAAGATGCTGGTCTTGATAAAGGTAAAATTGATAAAGTTATATTAGTTGGTGGATCAACAAGAATACCATATATCCAAGAATTAGTAAAAAAAGAACTTGGTCAAGAACCATCTAAAGGTGTTAATCCTGATGAAGTTGTTGCGATGGGTGCAGCTATTCAAGGTGGAGTTTTAACTGGTGAAGTAGATGATATAGTACTTTTAGATGTAACACCACTTTCATTAGGAATTGAAACTTTAGGTAATGTAGCAACAGTTCTTATACCAAGAAATACAACAATACCTACAAGTAAAAGCCAAGTATTTTCAACAGCAGTAGATAATCAACCAGCAGTAGATATACATATAGTTCAAGGAGAAAGACCTATGGCTGCAGATAATAAAACGCTTGGTAATTTCCAATTGTCAAATATATTGCCTGCTAGACGTGGAGTGCCTCAAATTGAAGTTACATTTGATATTGATGCCAATGGTATAGTAAATGTAAAAGCTAAAGATTTAGGAACTAATAAAGAACAATCAATTACAATAACTGCATCAACAAATTTAAGTGATGAAGAAATTGAAAATATGAGAAAAGATGCTGAAGCTAATAAAGAAGCAGATGAAAAAAGAAAAGCTATGGCTGATGCTAGAAATGAAGCGGATAGTGCAGTATTCACTACTGAAAAAGCTCTTGAAGATTTAAAAGATAAAGTATCTGAAGATGAAAAAAGCAAAGCTCAAGAAAAAATAGAAGAAGTAAAAAAAGCTTTAGAAGGTGAAGATATAGAAATTATCAAAACTAAAACTGAAGAATTGTCTAAACTTGCTATGGATTTAGCTGGTAAAGTATATGAAGAAGCTGCTAAAGCAAATGCTGGTGCTAACGAATCAGCTGCTGAGTCTGCAGAAAATGCTGAACCAACTGATAATGTTGAAGAAGCTAAATTTGAAGAAAAAAAATAAGGTTCTTTATTAGAACCTTTCTATGAAAAGAGGATAAAATGGAAGAGGTAAATGCTGATTTAAGTTTAATATACCAAACAGAAAAAGACTTTTTAAAGGAATTAGCTAGAGTTAGTAAATATATAGAAAAAATCAAAAAATATAAAAAGAAAATATTTATTAATGATAAAAATTTATATGAAGTATTATTTCTTGATGAAAAGATTTCAAAAGAACTAGAAACACTTTATATATATTCTCATTTTTTAAGTGATTTAGATTTGAAAAATTCTAAAGCTAGCAATAATTTTAATAAGGTAAGAGGTCTATATATTAAATATGCAGCACTTGCTTCTTTTATTATTCCAGAACTTTTAGAAAAAGATTTCAAATATATTAAAGAATTAGTAAATAAGGATGAAAGACTTAAATTATACGAAAAAAACTTATCAGATATTTATAAAAGTAAAAAACATAAGTTATCTGAAGTTGAAGAAAAATTATTAAATGAATCTTCTTCTTTAAACAATTCGTTAAATGATGGACTAATAAAATTACTTAATGTTGACACAAAATTTGAACAAATAAATAATTTAGATGTAAATTTTAACAATTATGAAAAATTAATTTGTAATAATGATGCTAACTTTAGAAAAAAAGTATACGAAAGTATTGTAAAAAAATTAGAAAACATCAAATATACAAGTGCATCATTATTAAACGGTATTATTACTTATAATAATTTTGTTAGTAAAACCAAAAAATACAGTAGTGCACTTGACATGTTTCTAAGTAAAAATAATATAGAAACAATTGTTTATGATTCATTAATTAAGTATGTTGGTTTAAATATAAAAACATTTGATAGTTATTGGGGTTTAAAAAGGAAAAAATTAAAATCTGGAAATATAAATATATACGATGTAAGCGTGCCTTTAATAAATGAATATGATTTATGTTATAGTATAAACGATGCAAGAAATTTAATTCTTGGGTCACTACTTGTTTTAGGTAAAGATTATTGTGATATAGTTAATAATTTATTTATTGATCAAAAGTTAGACCTTAGTAAATCAAAAAACAAAAAAGAAATTGCATATAGTACATCTAGTTACAATCATGGTTCGTTTATATTTATGAAATATGATAACAGTTTTAAATCACTAACTACTTTATCTCATGAAATAGGTCATGCCGCACATTTTGAAATATCTAGAAGAAAAAATAATTTTAATAATTACGAACCTAGTATCTTTACCGCAGAAATTGCTAGTCAAGTTAATGAAATATTATTAAATAAATATATGTTTAAAATGGCTAAAACTAAACAAGAAAAAATGTTCATTTTAGGAGATCATTTACAAGATTTTGAATATGTAATGAGAAAAGCAACAATGACTGCTCACTTTGAAAAAAACATTCATGAATATAATGCCAAGGGTAATACGTTAAATGTAGATTATTTAGATTCAGAGTATAAAAAATTGTTAAACAAATATTATAATGGTAATATAAAATTAAATAACGAATCAGAAAACTTTTGGATTATATACAGCCAAATGTTTGGGAAATATTATTTATACCAATATACTACAGGTTATATAGCAGCATTACTTATCGCAGAAGAAATATATAAAGGAAATAAAGATGCTAGTGTTAACTATCTAAAAATGCTTGAATCAGGTAAAAAATTAGATCCAATAAAATTATTGAAAATAGTAGATATTGACATAACTAATTCAAAAACATATAAAAAAGTTTTTAAAATATTTGAAGAAAACATTAAATTATACGAAAATATAAACAATAGTAAGGAAGAAAAAATAAATGAATAAAAAAGATTATTATGCATCTTTAGGCGTTGATAAAAATGCAAGCGAAGCAGAAATCAAATCAGCATTTAGAAAATTAGCAAAGGAATACCATCCAGATAAGAATAAATCTGCAGGAGCTGAAGCTAAATTCAAAGAAATAGGTGAAGCATATGCAGTATTATCAGATCCACAAAAAAGAAAAAATTATGACACTTATGGAACTGCAGATTTTGGTTCACAAGGAGGTCATGGTGGTTTTGGCGGATTTGATGCAGGAGACATTGACTTAGATTCTATATTTAAAGATATATTTGGTGGAGGTTTTTCTGGTTTTGGTGGAGGTTTTTCTAGAGGAAATAGAAATTCCGCTAGAAAAGGTCAAGACATAAGAATAGCGATTAAATTAGATTTTGAAGAAGCTATATTTGGTACTAAAAAAGATATTTCTTTAGATTTAGATGATGATTGTGATAATTGTTCGGGAAAAGGTGGTTTTGGAGAAAGTACATGTCAAACATGTAATGGCTCAGGAAAAATTGTGGAGCAACAAGCTAGTTTCTTTGGAATGATGCAAACTCAAAAGATTTGTCCAACTTGTAAAGGTAATGGAAAAAGTTATGAAACTAAATGTAATTCTTGCAAAGGAACTGGTAGAATAAATAGAAAAAAAACAATTACAATAGATGTTCCTGAAGGTATTGATAATGGTTATGAACTTAGAATGACAGGAAAAGGTGAAAGTGGATATAATGGTGGACCTAATGGTGATGTTTATTTACAATTTCATGTAAGTGATCATCCATTGTTTGAACGTGACGGAACTGATATATATTTAGAAGTGCCGATTTCTATAACAGATGCTGCATTAGGAGCTAAAATAGAAATACCTACATTAACAGGTAATGTATATTTAGATATTGACCCAGGAACTCAAAATTACACTAAACTTAAATTAAAAGGAAAAGGTGTAAAAAATGTAAGATCTAGTCACAAAGGAGATATGTATGCAGTAATTAATATTGTAACTCCTACTAAGTTAAATGGTAAACAAAAAAAATTGCTTAGGGAATTAGCTGAAACTGACATGGATGATGACAAAGAATTTAAACAATTTAGAAAATATTTATAGCAAGAAAAATTCTTGCTTTTTTATATGAAAAAACTTCATTTTATTGACAAAAACCCATAAAGTTAGTAAACTTTATATAGGGTGTTAGTATGCGAAAAAGATTTAAATTTCCACTTACATTTATAGGAATGATGATACTTGGGTGTGTTACTGTTTTTGCATGCTATTTACTATACTTCGAAGTGACATCTGGAGCTTCAATAATGGTAGATGCACCGCTTTCAATTAATTATTTATCAAGTGAAATAATTACAAAAGAAAATAACTCTGATGTCAAATTTTCAGTATCTAATAATGGAACTGCAGAAGAAGACTATTATATTGAATTTATAGGGGTAGAGTCACCTGAAGAAGTTGAATATACCATTATATCTGATGGTGGTGTAGATTTATCAGGAGTGGTAAAAAGTGCAAAAATCATTGAAAGAATAAATATAATGCCAGGTGAAACACACAATTATACAATTAATGTTGATATAAGAAATATAGAATATTTTGAAGCAGAAATTAAAGTTAAAAAAGTGACTGAAGAAATACTGTTTTTTGCAGACTCAATAATTACTAATAATGAAGTTAAAGATGAAAGTGTTACAGAAATAGCAAAGGAAATAGCTTCGATAGACGAAGGTTTAATTAAAACCAATGACGAAACAGGTGATGTTTATTACTTTAGAGGAGACACAACAACTAATTATGTATCTTTTGCAGATAAAATGTGGAGAATAGTTCGCATAAATAGTGATAATTCAGTAAGAATAATTTTAGATGGACAAATAAGTTCTATATCAAAGTATTACACAAGTGATTCTGAGTTTGGATTTACATCATCGACAGTAGAATCTACATTAAATGATTGGTTTAATAGCAACCTAAGTTCTTATGCAGATTTGATCTCAACTCAAAAATTTTGTAATGATAATTCATTAGTAAATTCAGAAAACAATGTACTTGCTGCATATAATAGAGCAAATGTAGATAAAATAGCAACATATAATTGTTTAGGGGAAACTTTGAATTTGAAAATAGGACTATTAACAGTGGATGAAGTACTATTTGCAGGACATACAACCGATTCAGATTCTAAGACATATTTAACAAACGAAAACATAGAAGATGACTACTACTTAATGAGTGGCTCTTATATAGGAAATAGCTATTATCCATTCTTAGTAGATACAAATGGTTTAATAATAGATGATACAGCGGGAACTCTTCTAAGAGGTGTAAGACCAGTAGTAAACATATCATCTGGAGTTAAAACAACTGGGAACGGTTCAATTGATGATCCGTATCTAATCCAAATGGAAGAATAATTTTGATATTAACACATAATATGGTATAATGTTTACAGATGCATTTGTAAAGTTTATACATTTCTCTTAATAATCATCTGAGATAATGATAAAATATAAATGAAGGTGAAATAAATGGAATTATTAAATGATGTTACTGAATTTTTTAGCGCACTTACTTTTATAGATTTTGTATTCTTTTTTGCTGTAGTAATTCTACTTATTTTAATCATTACCCTTATATACTTCATAAAAATAAATGAAGAAGTATTAAATAGAGAAACAAATGTAAAAAAATCTGATTTAGAAATTATAAATGAAGCTATTAAAGAAGATGTTATTAAAGGTAATGTGCATTTTACTAATTTTGAAAAAGAACAGGAAGATAAAGCGATTATAAGTTATGATGAACTTGTCAAAAAAAGTAAAAATTATGATTTGAATTATACTGAAGAAAAAGAAGTAGACGGTTTATCAATTAAAAAAATAAATTTAGAAGATATGTATCACGAAAGTGATAATAAAGAAAAAATAGAAATTAGAGTTATCAGTTATAAAAAAGAAGAAGAATTTCTTCAAACTTTAAAAAATTTACATACTCTTCTTAGCTAGGGGGCTATATGAAGTTTTACATCGAAACACTTGGTTGTAAAGTTAATCATTATGAATCTAATTTTATTAAAGAAAACCTTATTAAAGAAGGTTTTTTTGAAGTTGAAAATATAAATGAAGCTGATGTATCTATTTTAAATACATGTAGCGTTACAAATACATCAGACACAAAGTGTTTAAAAAGAGCTAGACATATAAGAAAAGAAAATCCAAATGGAATATTCATAGTTTGTGGATGTAGTACACAAAATGATAAAGATAGATACAAAGAAATAAAAATAGATATAATTTTAGGAACCAAAGATAAAACAAAAATTCCTAATCTTATAAAAGAATACATAAAAACTGATTCACCATATGAAAATATATGTAATCCAAAAGAATTTGCTTTTGAAAATATGGAAATATCAACTTTTGATCAAATAAGAGCATATATTAAAATCCAAGATGGTTGCGATAACTACTGCTCATATTGCATCATTCCATACGTAAGAGGAAATATAAGATTTAAAGAATATACTTCAGTAATACAAGAAGTTAAAAAGCTAGCGTCTAATGGTTACCAAGAAATAGTTTTAACAGGAATTCATACTGGAAGCTATCCTAATTTACATACTCTAATTAACGATATAACAAATATACCAGGAATCAAGAGAGTTAGATTATCAAGTATAGAGATAACTGAACTTGACAATAACTTTTTAAATCTTCTAAAAACAAATAATATAATCTGCGATAATCTACATATTCCGCTGCAAGCAGGTAGTGATGTAGTTTTAAAAAGAATGAATAGAAAATATAATACAAAATATTTTGAAGAAAAAATAAATGAAATAAGAACCATTAGAAACGATATATATATATCTACAGACGTAATAGTAGGTCATCCTTGCGAGACTAAGGAACTGTTTGAAGAAACTTTAGATTTTTGCAAAAAAATAAAATTTAGCAAAATACATGTATTTCCTTATTCTGATAGAAATGGAACTGCAGCATCAAGAATGGATAATCATGTAGACCAAAAAGATATTAAAATATGGTCTAAAAAATTAAGTGATTTATCTAAAGAGTTAGAAAATAATTATAAAGAAAAATTTATAGGCGAAACTTTTGAAGTATTAATTGAAGATGAAAAAGAAAGCTATTCAGTAGGACATACTAGTAATTTTTTAAAAATTAAATGCCCTAAAAATAAAATTAATACTTTTACAAATATAAAAATTGATAAAGAAAATGTAATATGATTTACAATAAATCATAAAAATGATAAAATATATTAAGAAGGATAGGTAATTATGGAAAGTATACAAATAAATATGAAAAATAGTATAGGTAACAAAACTAAAGTTACTAAAAAAAAGGTTAAACTAAGAAAAGGTAGAATAGCAGCTGTTATGATAAGTGCAGTAGGAATTGCGACAGTTATTAGCCTTGGAACAAGTGTGGTTAATGATTTTAAATTTGCGCAAGCATATGAAAATGCTACTGCAGACCAAGTACAAATTATAGATGATGGTACTGTAACAGTTAATTATGACTATCAAGTAAATGAAAGAAATGATTTACCTGGAACAACTTCAACGAATGTGATTTATGATCAAAGTGAAATGGCTGAGAAGTTTTATGAAGGTTTAAAAGCTAAAGGAATTACAGATAGAAGTAGTGCTTTATTAGAATTTTTTAATTCAACATACGATTTAGAATATGAAAAAAGAAGTACTATTGATACTATTTTAAAACTACTAAAAGACAAATATTCCGCAACTGATCCAATTATTGCATCATTTCCTAGCAATATGCATAACTTTGCGTTTGAATATGGATGTATCAACGAAACTGGTGAAATAGATTACCAAAAATTCAACGAAACAATGAAATCTATTGTAGTTAATAATCATGAAACAGAAGAAAGAGGTAGAAGTTAATGAACGAAGAATTAGAAGTAACTGTATATACACTAGATAATAATGAAAATTATATACTTTTAGACCGCATAGAGGAATACCTATATTTAGCAAATGAAAATGATGAAAAAGATATTAGAGTTCAAAAAGAATCTGATGGATTTTTAATTGGTCTTAAAGACGAAGATGAAGTGAAAAAAGCATTTCAACTATTTTACAATAAAAACAAAGATTTAAAACTAGATATTTAACTTCTAGTTTTTTAATGTTTATAATAGACTTTAAATAGTGTTTTTGATAAAATATATATAAAGGTGGATAATTATGGATGATATTAAATTTAGTTCAGTAACAGATTTGTATAAAAGGTTATATCCTGCATTATCTGCAAAAAAAAATGAATTAGCAAAAGATGATGTAGTGGTAAGTGAACTTGATATATGGAATCATTTAAGGCAAAACAAATGGAATGCATCAGTAAATCTAAAGTTGTACAACATGGTAGAAGATATATTTAATATAAGTAGTGAAATATTTGGATCAGAAAGGAAATAATATTTAATGTTAAATTTAAATGATATAGAAAAAAAATTAGTAGACAAAGTTAATGTTGAAAATATAAGAAAAGCTTATGAATATGCATCTTTAAAACATAAAGGGATGATAAGACTTTCAGGAGATGAATATATTTCTCATCCTTTAGAAGTGGCAAATATATTAACTGATTTAAATGTAGATAACGAAACAATAGTTATTGCTCTTTTGCATGAGGTAATAAATAATGGGGACAGTAAATTAAGTGAACTTGAAAAATTATTTGGAAGTGAAATAGCCAAAGCTGTTGACTCTATATCAAAAATAAATAAATTAGAATTAAATGATGATAGTGAATCTAGCGCAATATATCTACGTAAAATTCTTGTTGGTATGGCTGAAGATGTTAGAGTATTATATGTTAAATTAGCAGATAGATTACATAATATGCGTACTAACTGGGCAGTTAATCCATTAAAACAAAAAAACAAAGCTACAGAGACACTTAATATTTTAGTTCCTATAGCACATAGACTTGGAATGAATTCAATAAAAAGTGAACTTGAAAATTTGTGTTTACAATATTTAAAACCAGATGTATATGAAGATATACTAGATAGATTAAATGCATCAGTTGAAGAATTAAATGATGAACTTAACGATATGAAAAAAAGTATAAGTGAAATTCTTAATAAAAATGATATTAAATTCGAAATTAAAGGTCGGGTTAAAAGTGTATACAGTATTTATAAAAAACTTACTACAGGAAGAAAATGGTCAGATATATTTGATATATTGGCACTTAGGATATTTGTAGAAGAAGATAGTCAATGTTATACAGTTGCAGGATTAATACACTCTAAATTTAAACCAATACCTAAAAGATTTAAAGATTTTATAGCGAGTCCAAAAGCAAATATGTATCAATCTCTTCACACAACAGTTTATGGTGATAGTGGTAAACTATATGAAATACAAATCAGAACTTATGAAATGGATGAAATAGCAGAAAAAGGTATTGCATCTCACTGGTCATATAAAGAAAAAGGGTCTAAAAGAATTCAA